>QBYD01000003.1 GCA_003282975.1 Pelagibacteraceae bacterium AG-325-C10 | reverse complement strand
AATTTTTCAAATTTAACTAAGAAATCTTCAGATAGAATAGTTCCATGAGGACTATGTAAAAAAAAAGTATCAATTAAACAATTGTTTAAATCTTTTTTAATTTGTATCAAATTTTTATCTATGTTTGAAATCAACCAAAATTTTTCTTCATTTTGAAAACTATAATTGATTAAATTTAAATTTGATTTCAAAAATGCATTAAAATTATTAAATCTATATATTCTTTTAAATAGCTCTCTAAATGATAATCGAATTTTTTGACCAAATTTTGTATTAACTTTTATTTTCTTATTTTTTAATACTTTATTTATAATATCTTGAGAATATCCAGAACCATAATTTTGGGCAGTATCGAACTGATTAAATCCACTATTCGTGAGCTCCATTGCAATTTGATGAGCATCACTGTAAGAAATTTTGGATCCCCAGGATGCAGTTCCAATTATAATTTTATTTAATGGTACCTGAACTGAAGACATAATCTTGGTTTTAAACTTGGTTTTAGAGCTCTATGAAAACATGAGGTATCTTCAATAAAACCATCTCCAGGTGATCCTTCTATTATAAAAAAATTTTCTTTATTATAAAATTTTCTTAAATCACTATCATTTTTTTTTGCCGAACCAATTAAATGTTTAAAAAATGATTTTTTATTATGTGAATTCTTGATTATCTCATGTGCTCCAGAATATTTATCAGCACCAGAAATGTAAAAAAATATATAAAGAAAGTTTAAATCATGAACATCGTAATGCCATTTTACAGTTTGACGATATTTTTCTCTTTCAGAGTCTTCTAAATTTACCACAGTGCTATATGTCAATTTCGTGTCTATTTTTTTAACATTACCCAAATAATCTTTGGCAATCTTCATAAGTAATTTTGATCTTGAGATTTTATCAAATAGAGGAATTAAATTAGAATTTTGTAGTTCAAAAAATGGAATATCAATTTTTGAGTTTTTTAAATCAATAAAATTTTTAAACTCATTTCTCTCTTGATTATAAATTTTATAAGAGATAAATTTTGAATTTTTATAATTACTCAATATTAAATCATTAATTTCTTTTTTAAGATGTATTTCTTTTGAGAAACCTTGTGTTACTAAACTTTTTAATATTTCATTTTGAGGAATGTAACTAAGTACATAGTCATTCAAATCATAAAAAATTTTACTATTAAAAAAGTTTTTATTAATAACTCTGCGTATTTTCCTTACTAGGTTAAATCTACCAAAAACATATCTTAAAAAACTTAACTTGAAGTAATTAATTAATCTTTTATAAAACATTTTTTATACAACATGTATTATTATCAATTTATAAAATAAATAACCAGAATAATATCATTATTTAAATCTATTAGAAACTTTTTCTATAATCTCATTGTTGAATTAGTAATTTCAATTAACTTGATCTTTTAAAACTATTAGTTCTAAAACCTAATTTTTAGGTTATTAAATTAATCTTCGAAAATTCATCAATAATAATGAACTTCATTAAATTTTGGTGGATGTGCATTTATTCAAAGAACATAGATTAATGCTTAAAAATATAAATATTTAGGTAAGTATAAATTGATTGATAAAATTAAAAGATTATACTTTTAGATAAGCAACATATTCTATTTTATATAAAGTATGAATGATTAAGAAATTTAATTTATGAATTAAAAAATTTTAATGTTAACTACATCTAGTACATATTTAAAAATATCTACCAATAAATCATTTTGGCTTCCAATGATTGCTTTTTTGGCTTTCCTAAATCCACACACACAAAGTCTAAGCTATATTCTTATTGCTGGATATGCTTTGTTAGGAAAAGAAGAGGCGATACAAGCACTAGTTTTATCTTGGTTTTTCGCATCGATAAATCCTGCATTTAACACTGTTTTAGATAATCAAGTACTTTTTAGATATTTAATAATATTCTCTGCTTTTACATCAATTTTTTTTCGGACTAGTTTTTTAAAGTTTGATTTGGTGAGTATATTTACATTATTTTTATCAGCTTTGGTCATAGTACATTCAATTTTTTTTAGTAGCCATAAAGTTATATCGATACTTAAAATACTCAGTTGGACAATTGTTACGCTTACATTACTTAAAGCTTGGTCAGGATTAAATGTTTTAGAACATAGAAGAATGCAAAAGTGGATTGTAAATTTACTTTTATTTATTTTTTTATTAAGTATTCCAACTCTATTTTTTAGAGAAATTGGCTTCGACATAAATCGATATAGCTTTCAAGGGATTTTAAATCACCCTCAAGTATTTGGACCAACAATTGCACTACTTGCAGCTATTTTTTTTGGGCTTCTCCTTGAAGATGATAACAAGTCTTCAATATTTTTAATTATTTTAGCGTTGTTCTCATGTTATTTGATCTTTTTATCAAGATCTAGGACTGCAGGCCTGGGTTTGTTTTTTGCTTTAGCAACTTCTTTATTAATTTATTTTATTTTAAGTTTTTTTAATAAAAAATTTCGATTACCTATTTTTAAAATTAGGTCTTTATTTTATATTTTAGTAATTCTTGTAATAATTTTTACATTGCTGGGTTCAGAGGCCTCTCAATTGATTGATAATTTCCTTACGAAGGGTGAAAGCGATGTAGCGGGCATCTATGATGCTTATAAAGTATCTAGATTTGTACTATTTGAAAAAATGTTAGTAAATATTGATAAAAATTTTATGACAGGTATTGGGTTTGGTGTAGCTTCTGATCCATTAACTATGAACATTCAGCGAGACCCTATTTTTAACATACCAATTAGTGCTAGTACTGAAAAAGGAATGGTGTTTATAATGATGCTAGAGGAAGTTGGATTTTTTATTTTTATCATTTTTATGATGTGGATTAGTTATACATTTTACAAAGCATTTACAAATGGTTTTGTTGAATTAATGGTTTTTTTTACGATAATATTTTTAAATTTTGGTGAGTCAGCATTTTTTTCTATGGGTGGTCTAGGATTACTGTTTATTATATTGTTAACCTCCGTAGTAACTAAACCTAAATTGTAAAAAATTTGTCTATGGCAGCAAACTTAAAAAATTAATGTCTAAATTTAGTCAACAGATTTGGTTTTGGCAAACCATGTTAACTCCTCATATGGGTGCACTTGCTGATTCATTAGCTGAATACGGTCATAGAGTTGTTTTTGTTGCAAATGAAGGTATGTCGAAAGAGCGTTTAATTCAAGGTTGGCAAAAAATAAAGCTTAGTAAAGCAACTATAAAATTTGCTAAAAATAAAAAAACAGCCATTCGTTTTGCTAGAGAGGCACCTATTAACTCTATACATTTATGCCAGGGACTAATGAATAATGATCAGGTAGGTGATGCTCAAAGAATTTTACGAAAACGAGGCTTAAGACATTGGGTCATGATTGAGAAAATTGATGATGAAGGCTGGAAAGGTAAAGTTAAAGTAATATTATATAATATACTTTTTTCTTACTGGAAGAAATACTTAGAAGGTGTTCTCGCAATTGGATATGGTACTAAAAATTGGATTGTAAAACGAGGAATGAAAAAGAGCCGAGTATTCTCCTTTGCATATTTTTTAAAAGAATCAAAATTTAATGAACGAAAAATACAGTTAAGAGTAAATAATAAAAATCAACGATATCGTTTTATATTCGTTGGTCGACTAGTTAAAAGTAAAAAAATTGATTTATTAATTAATGCCATTGCTGGTTTGAAATTAAGAAAGATTGAACTTTGGATAGTTGGTGATGGACCTGAGAAAGAAAGGTTATATTCTTTGGCAAATTTATTGTTACCTGGACGAGTTTATTGGCTTGGAACATTACCAATGTCCAAAATTTCTAAAATGATTAGACAAGCTGATTGTTTAGTTTTGCCAAGTAGTCATGATGGTTGGGGAGCTGTAAGTTCAGAAGCTCTAATAGCTGGTACACCGGTTATTTGCAGCAATGCATGTGGATCTTCTGTCGTGGTTAAAGCCAGTGGTGTAGGGGGTGTATTTTTATCTAAAAATCAAAAATCGTTAACTAAAATATTATATAACCAATATAGAATAGGAAAAATTTTTAATAAAAAGAGACAAAAAATTGCTAAATGGGCAAAATGTCTAAATGCTAATTCAGGTGCAAAATATTTAAATTTAATACTAAATAGTAACAGTAAAAAATTAATTAAGGAACCTTGGAAAAATTGATCTATGAAAAATAAATTAATAAAAAAAATAATTAAGAATTTGTTGTATAATGAAATTCAGTTCTAGCTTAGAGTTTTTATGTGTGCAATTATAGGCTTTGCTTCCAAAGATAGGAAACTTAATCGCAACATGTTAAATGTTGGACGAGATGCAATGATTCACAGAGGTCCAGATGATGATGGCACATGGTGGTCTAAGGATGGGTGTGTAGGGCTGGGACATCGAAGATTGGCTATAATTGATTTATCAAAAGCTGGACAACAGCCAATGCAAGATACCACAAATGATTTTACTATTGTATTTAATGGTGAGATTTATAATTACCTTGAATTGAAACAAGAGTTGATTGATAAGGGGCATAGCTTTTTCTCACATAGTGACACTGAAGTTATTTTGGCAGCTTATAGTGAATGGGGAAAAGATTGTCTTTCCCGTTTGAACGGAATGTTTGCTTTTGCACTCTATGACTGTAGAAAACGCTTAATTTTTTTAGCACGTGATAGGACAGGTGAAAAACCACTTTTTTATTCACTGTCAGATGGCATATTTCGTTTTGCCTCTGAATTGAAGGGTTTGTTGATTGATCCTAATTTTTCTCACCAAATTAATCATCAGGCGCTTGATGTTTATCTTACATTAGGATACGTGCCTGGGAATTTATGTATTGTGCAAGAGGCAAATAAACTGCAAGCCGCTCATGCAATGATATTTGATTTAAATAAGCAGTCATTGCAAACTTGGAAATATTGGGAATTACCTTCATCGCCTGTATTAACTAATATAACACAATCTTATGAAAAAGTTTTACTGAAGGATTTTGAGTTACTTTTAGAAGATGCAGTTAAAAAACAATTATCTGCAGATGTTCCCGTGGGAATCTTATTAAGTGGAGGAGTTGACTCGAGCCTAATTACAGCCATGGCTGTTCGAACTTCAGATCAAGTAAAAACATTTACAGTGGGATTTGATGGTTATAAAAAATATGATGAGTCAAAGCATGCACGACTTATAGCAGATTATTTCGGTACTGAGCATATTGAGCTTAATGGTGGAGATACGTCCCCTGAATTAGTAAAAACATTAGCACATCAATATGATGAACCTATGGCTGATTCATCAATGTTTTCCACATATTTAGTTAGTTGTTTAGTACGTAAATATTGCACAGTAGCTTTGGGGGGAGACGGGGGAGACGAGCTTTTTGGTGGATATCAGCACTATGATCGTTTGCTTTGGAGACAGAATAAAGTTGATTGGATACCCTTGATGTTAAGAAGAATTATAGCACAATCCGCCCAATTATTAATGCCAATTGGGTTTAAGGGACGAAATTGGTTACAATCTTTGAGCTGTGATTTAAATTATGATCTACCACTGATTGCCTCTTTCTTTGATGGCCAGACAAGACTAAATTTAATGGGAAATAAAAGTTGGCCTTTAGTAGGTGAAAGTATTTGGAGAAAAGGTATGCCAAAAAATAGTGATTTATTACAACGTCTTACAAGAATGGATTTTACTAATTTTATGACGGAAGATATCTTGGTTAAAGTTGACAGAGCCAGTATGCTAAATTCCTTAGAATTACGAGCACCACTTTTAGATTATAGAGTTTTAGAGTTTGCATTTGGTCGAGTTCCATCTAGCATGAAAACAACTCACAGCAATAGAAAGATCTTTTTGAAAAAATTAGCTGAAAAATTACTTCCACCAAATTTTGATAGGCAGCGCAAGCAAGGTTTTGGTGTACCATTAGATAAATGGCTTAAAAATGGTCCTTGGCGTGAATTATTTAGTGACGTCCTATATGATAGTCAATCAATTTTTGACAAAAAAATAGTAAAAAATTTATTTAGTGGACAAGATATGGGCTATAGGAATGGTGAAAGATTGTTTTGCCTGGTTCTATTTGAACTTTGGCGTCGTGAATATAAAATGTCTCTATAAATGATATTTTAAATTTTAATTCAATACTATGCATCTTATATTTAGGAATAAATTTGATTATATTTTTGATAGTGAGGTTTATAATTTAAATATTAGTATGAATCTTTTTTGATATAAGATTAAATTAGAATATAACCATCAAAGAAAAATTTAAATTGTTGAATAAACAATATGTAGAAATATTAATTGAGATTATAAATATTTAGATATTATATTGAAAAAAATTAAACTAAAGTTTCTATTATATACAAGCTATGAAAAATAAATTAATTCATAAAATAAATAAAAAATCTGCTGTTATAGGTATATTTGGACTTGGTTATATTGGCTTACCACTTGCGATTCGTTTTGCAGAAGTTGGTTTTAAAGTTTTAGGATTCGACATTGATAAGGGTAAGGTGAAAAAATTGATGAATGGTGAGAGTTATATTGATTACATAAAACCTTTAAAAATTAAAAAATTATTAAAAAATTTTGAAGCAAAAAGTGATTTTTCTTGCTCAAGTGATGTGGATGCTTTGATACTTTGCGTCCCAACACCACTTAAAAAAAATAAAAAGCCTGATTTGAGTTTTGTTACAAATACAATGAGCATGTTATTGCCTTATATGCGCAAAGGTCAATTACTTTCACTAGAGAGCACAACGTATCCAGGTACTACCGAGGAAGAGCTTTTGCCACGTATAGAAAAAAAAGGTTTAAAAGTTGGTAAAGATTTTTTTCTTACTTATTCACCCGAAAGGGAAGACCCTGGAAATTTAAACTACAAAACTAAGACCATCCCAAAAATATTAGGTGGTCATACTCGTAATTGTCTTGAGATTGGAAGAGAATTGTATGGTTCATCAATAGATCAAATTATATCAGTTTCATCAACTAAAGTAGCTGAAATGACCAAGTTGTTAGAAAACATACATCGAGCAGTTAATATTGGGTTAATTAATGAAATGAAAATAGTAGCTGATAAAATGAATATAGATATTTATGAAGTTATAAACGCAGCATCAACAAAGCCTTTTGGATTTACACCCTATTATCCGGGACCTGGCTTAGGTGGACACTGTATTCCAATTGATCCTTTTTACTTGACTTGGAAAGCCAAACAAATTGGCATAGATACACGTTTCATAAAAATTGCTGGTATTGTTAACACAAGCATGCCTAGATGGGTAATTAGTAAATCTGAAAAAATATTAGAAACTTATGGCAAATCTTTAAAGGGTTTGAAAGTTTTAGTCTTAGGAATTGCGTTTAAGAAAAATGTTCAGGATACAAGAGAGTCCCCTGGTATAGAATTAATGAGATTACTAAAAAAAAAGGGGGCTAAAATAAGTTACTCTGACCCTCATGTACCAATTTTTCCTAAGATGCGTGAATATAATTTTAATCTTTCTAGTATCAATTTAACATCACAATCAATAAAAAGTTACGACTTACTTTTAATAGCAACTGATCATACAAAATTTGATTATTCATTAATTCAAAAAAATGCAAAACTTATTATAGATACCCGTGGTGTTTATCTTAATAAGTTTAGAAACGTTGTAAAAGCTTGATAGTTTAAATATAATTTAAGAATTTAATAAATTATTTTATTTTTAATTTATGAAATAGAATGATCAAATAAAAAAATAATGAATATTCTTCATAATATTCCTCATATAGATAGTGAAGCATCTGGACCATCTTATAGTGTAAGACGACTTTGTCAGCAGGTTGCTTTATTAGATCATGATGTCACTTTAGCATGTTTAAAAGCTAAGCATGATATTCCTGGGGTTAAGCTATCCATTTACCCGTCATGGCCGATATTAAAAAAATTTGCAATTTCTCACAAACATGCACTTTCATTAAGTCAGCATGCATCTAAAGTAGATATTGTACATAACCATAGTCTTTGGTCTATGGTGAACTTTGCTGCTGGTTTTGTTGCAACTGGTAAGCATGCAAAATTAGTTACTTCTCCTCGAGGAACTTTATCTCCCTGGGCACTAAGACAAAAAAAATTTTTTAAGCAAATTTTTTGGCCCTTACAGAAACAAGTACTTGAACGTGCTAATTTATTACATGCTACAAGCGAAGGTGAATATAAGGATATTCGAAGACTAGGCTTTAAGAAGCCAGTCTTAATTGTTCCTAATGGAATTGATCTTCCAAAACTTAGCCCAAGGATTGTTAAAGATAAAAAAGTTTTACTTTTTTTTTCACGAATTCATCCTACAAAAGGTTTAGAAGCTTTACTTGATGCTTGGGCAAGTCTCGAAAAAGATTATATTGATTGGGAATTAAAAATTGGTGGTCCAGGTGAGGATGATTATATTAAAAAACTGAAGGATCAAGCATCAAAAAATAAGTCTAACAATGTTAAGTTTATAGGACCCATTTATGGCACCGACAAAAATTTAATATATAGGAATGCAGATTTATTTGTTTTACCATCTCATTCAGAAAATTTTGGTATGGTAGTTGCTGAGGCATTGGGGCATGAATGTCCTACAATTGTATTCCAAGGGGCACCATGGTCTAAACTTGAACAAGAAAGATGTGGATGGTGGATACCAAATAATTCAGAAAGTCTTAACAATACTTTGCGAGCTGCAATGTCTTTGCCACAAACAGAATTACAAGAAATGGGTGCCCGAGGACGAAGATGGATGAAAAGAGATTTTTCGTGGGATAGAATTGGAGAGATGATGAATGAGGGCTATAATTGGATTGTCAAAGGTGGCAAGCCTCCTTCAGCAGTCAAATTTGAATAATATTTAAAACGTTAAATTTTTTAAAAATTTTTTTTAAATTAATAGAGAATTTTTAGATTTAAATTTATAAAAATTTTTTTTATAAAAATGCCTCAAATTTAATTATATAATTTTTAATTTTAACTTGATTAATTAATTAATAATCTTTACTAATTTTAGATGAATTGGAAAGCAGGCACTTCTAAGATAGCAGTAATTTTTATTACCTTAAATGAACAAGAAAATATCAAAAATGCTTTAGAAAATTTAAAAGGTTGGGCTAATGAAGTTTTCATAGTAGATAGTTTTAGCTCAGATAAAACAATTGATATTGCTAAAGAATATGGTGTTTATGTTTTACAAAATAAATTTAAGGGATTTGGTGATCAATGGAATTTTGCTTTGAAAAACTTACCAATTACTTCTCCCTGGACCATGAAGCTTGATCCAGATGAAAATTTAACAGAAAAATTAAAAGAAAATTTAACTTCTTCGATCAAAATGAATGAAGCTGATGCTTTTATTATGCAAAGAAGATTGTGGTTTATGGGTGTTCCTTTGTCTGTACGTCAAAAACTAATAAGAGTTTGGCGAACTGGAACTGTTAGTTTTAGCAATGTTATTGTGAATGAGCATCCAATTGTAAAAGGCAAAATTGCTGATGTTGAAGGAGATATAGAACACTTTGATAGCACAAATCTTGAAGATTGGTTTAACAAACAAAATAAATATACTTCCATGGAGGCTATAAGTAAAAGTTTAAATTTACCTTTATCTACAAATCCAAAATTATTTGGAAACACTCTAGAGAGAAGAATGTGGTTTAAGTTTCACTATCATAGAGTACCATTTAGACATATATTTTTATTTTTTTATTTTTGGTTGTATTTAGGAGGATATCGATCAGGAAGAGTGGGTTATATTTGGTCACGTTTACGAGTTGATGTTATGAGATTTATAGAGTATAAAAAATATGAAATAGATATCAGTGATAAAACTAAAAAAAATTATTTAAATACTAATAATAAAACACCTAATAAAAACTAATTACTCATTTGACAAAAAACATAATATATCAGGGAATTTATCAAACTTTAAAATTCATTATATTTTAAATTTTATGTGTGGAATTGGTGGTTTTTCATTATCTTCCAAGACAGCGTTATCAAAAGACATATTAAATAAGATTTTAGATAAAATTAAGCATCGAGGACCTGATGATTGTGGGATTTATGAAGATCATAATAATCAAATTGGTTTAGTTCATACTCGCTTATCTATTCAAGATTTATCTTCACTTGGACACCAACCAATGTTGAGCAAGAACAATCAAATAGCTTTAGTTTTTAATGGTGAGATTTATAATTTTCGTGAATTAAGATCAGAGCTTTTATCAGAAGGAATAAAGTTTAATGGACATTCAGATACAGAAGTTTTGCTTAACCTTTATATTAAGTATGGTCAAGAAATGTTAGCTAGATTAAATGGAATTTTTGCATTTGCTATCTGGGATAAAAGATCACAAAATCTGTTTTTAGCACGGGATAATTTTGGTATTAAACCATTGTATTATAATTTTTCAAAGAGTAATTTTTTTTTTGGAAGTGAACTAAAATCTCTTACACCATTATTTGAAAATACAAAAAGTTTAGATTTTGAGTCAATCCAAAGCTATCTGACATATCTTTATTGCCCTGGAAAAGGAACGCCAATAAAAACTATTAATAAACTTTTGCCTGGAGAAGCTATGATAGTGCATAAAGGTAAAATTAAAAGTTGTTGGAAATGGTATCGTCTACCATTTTTTCAAAAAAGAAATAAAAAAATAATTACTAAGGAGACAGCAATTAATGGTGTGCGCGATCATCTTCGTAAAGCTGTTAATCGACAAATGGTAGCCGATGTGCCTATTGGTGCTTTTCTTTCTGGTGGGTTAGACTCAAGTTCTATTGTTTCATTTGCACGTGAGACGAATAGAGATATTCGCTGCTTTACAGTTGAAGCAAAAGGTGGACAGGAAAAAGATACTACAGAAGACCTTCATTATGCTCATAAAGTAGCGAAACATTTAAATGTCCCCCTTGATGTTGTTCAAATCAGTTCATCCAAAATGTCAAGCGATATAGAGTTAATGATCAAGACACTTGATGAGCCAATTGCTGATCCTGCGGCACTTAATGTGCTCTATATTAGTCAATTAGCGCGGGAGCAAGGAATTAAAGTATTATTGTCAGGAGCTGGTGGTGATGATCTTTTTACTGGTTATCGTCGTCATCATGCTTTGATTAACGAACATTGGTGGACTTGGTTGCCATCCAAACTAAGAAATGTTTTAAAAAGTGTTTCTTCAAAATTTAATCAAAAAAATTTGATTAGTCGTCGAGTAACCAAATTATTTAATGGTGCTAATTTAGAGGGAGATGAAAGGTTGGTTAATTACTTCAGTTGGATTGATCGTGATGATCTTAAAAAACTATATTCCAAAGAATTCACTCATGCCATTAAGAATTCAATACCAAATTTAGAAATGATTAAGTTTTTAAAAGATCTTCCATCTGACACAAGTAAGCTTAACCGTATGTTAGCGCTAGAACAACAATTTTTTCTTCCAGATCTTAATCTTCTTTATACAGATAGGATGTCAATGGCCACTGGTGTTGAAGTTCGAGTGCCTTTTTTAGATAAAGAATTAGTTGAGTTTGCTCGAAGCATTCCTGATCACTTTAAACATAAAGGAAAAGAGGGCAAGTGGGTCCTTAAAAAAGCATTAGAAAATCACTTACCACGTGATGTGATATACAGACCTAAAACTGGATTTGGTGCCCCATTACGTAAATGGATGCAAAATGAGCTACGTGAACTTTTAAGTGATACCTTATCTGATGAGCGTTTACGAAATAGGGGATTGTTTAATCCTGCTGCAGTTAGGAATTTAATTATTAATAATGACAAAGGTAAAATAGATGCCAGCTATACTCTGCTATCTTTGGTTTGTATTGAGATATGGTGCAGAAATTATATTAAAAATTAAACTGTTATTGTATATAGTATTATCGAAAACCAAATGAAACAAATTCTGCAATCCTTAAAAACAGGTTTAACAAAAGTTACCGAGGTTCCTGTTCCCAATGTTTCATCTAGATCGCTATTAATTAAAACTTCGAAAACACTAGTTTCTGCTGGGACTGAACGAATGTTAGTAGAGTTTGGTAAAGCAGGATGGATTAATAAAGCGCGTCAGCAACCTGACAAAGTAAAAATGGTTTTGAATAAAATTTCTACTGATGGTTTAAAGCCCACAATAGAAGCAGTATATAATAAATTAGACCAACCTTTACCATTAGGTTACTGTAATGTTGGAATTGTTCATGAGGTAGGCTCTAAAGTAGTAAATTTTAAAAAGGGGGATAGGGTAATCTCAAATGGTAAACATGCAGAGGTTGTAAATGTTCCAATGAATCTTTGTGCTAGCGTACCAGATGTAGTATCAGACGAAGAGGCATCTTTCACTGTACTTGGGGCGGTAGCATTACAAGGAATACGTTTAATAAAACCAACTTTAGGTGAAGTAGTTGTTGTAATTGGACTTGGTTTGGTTGGTTTAATGACAATCCAATTGCTTAGAGCGAATGGTTGCAAAGTTTTAGGTTTAGATTTTGATCAAGATAAACTGTCACTTGCAAAAAAAACTGGAGCTGAAGTAGTTAATCTTAATAATGAAGATCCATTGGCTTCAGCTAATATTTTTTCAAGAGGCCGAGGAGTTGATGCTGTAATAGTAACAGCTTCAACTTCAAGCGATGAACCAATTCAACAAGCAGCAAAAATGTGCAGGAAACGTGGTCGTATAGTTTTAATTGGAGTTACAGGACTTAATTTGACCAGAGATGATTTTTTTAAAAAAGAACTCACTTTTCAAGTTTCTGCCTCTTATGGACCAGGTCGTTATGATCCCAACTACGAAGAAAAAGGTCAAGATTATCCAGTAGGTTTTGTGAGATGGACTGAACAACGTAATTTTGAAGCCGTGTTAGATATGATGGCACAAGGTGCATTAGATGTTAAGCCTCTAATATCTCATAAGTTTGACATATCTGAGGCTGAAAAAGCCTATGAAGTCGTTAGCAATAGTGAACCCTCATTAGGAATTTTATTATCTTACCCCGGATTAGAAATAACAGAAGCTTCAAAGAAAGTTTTACTATCAGATAACAAAAATATTGTTAAATCTAATACCAAAAAAAAAATCAACAAAATAAAAGTAAGTTTTTTAGGTTCTGGTAACTATGCTGCATCAGTTTTAATTCCAGCATTTAAATTAGCTGGTGCTGAACTTAGAAGTATTGGTTCTAATTTGGGAGTTAGTGGTATTCATGCAGGTCGTAAACATGGTTTTTATGAAACCACAACTGATAATAACAGTCTATTAAATGATGATAAAAATGATGCAATAGTCATTGCTACACATCATAATAATCATGCTGAGTCTGTTCTAAAGGCTTTAAAAGCAAAAAAACACGTGTTTGTTGAAAAGCCATTATGTTTAACTTTGGATGAATTAGATAAAATTGAGGCTAATTATTCATCTTCAAATTTTCTAATGGTTGGATTTAATCGTCGTTTTGCTCCTCAAATTAAAAAAATGAAAAGTTTATTAGATATTGTTAGTGGCCCAAAATCAATGGTTATGACAATCAATGCTGGTGAAGTTGCAAGTAACCATTGGACACAGGACTTAGAGGTTGGAGGAGGACGCATTATTGGTGAAGCATGTCATTTTATTGATCTACTTGTTTTTCTAGTTGGTAAAACTATTAAAAAATACCAAATTCAATTTATGGATACTTCAACAAAAGATACTGCCACTATATTTTTAAGCTTTGAAGATGGCTCTATAGGTACCATACATTATTATGCTAATGGCTCAAAATCATTTCCCAAAGAAAGACTAGAAGTATTTGCTGGAGGCGGTGTTTTATGTCTTGAAAACTATAGAAAATTGAACGGATACGGGTGGCCTGGTTTCAAAAAAATGAATTTATGGCAACAAGATAAAGGTCAAAAAGCTTGTGTCAAAGCGTTCATTGACGCAATTTCTAAAGGTAATGATCCTCCAATTCCAGCAAAAGATATTTTTGAAGTCAGCAGAATTTCTATAAAATTATCAAAACAATAAATTATTGATCTCTAGATATTTTCATACTATTCGTTATTTAAAAGCCAAACAAGTTTATTATAGAATTTGGTTTCATTTAGTAAAACCAAATATTAACAAAAGTCCTTTACTAAATATAAGAGTTTCAAAAAATAAATTTTGCTTACCAATAAAAAAAAAAATAAGTTTGCTAAACGAAAATACATTTCAATTTTTAAATAAATCTGAAAAGTTATCTGAAGTTGGTTGGAATGAAAATAGCAACGCGGTTACAAAGTTGTGGCGATACTATCAGCATTATTTTGATGATTTAAACGCAGTTGACTCATTAAAACGTAATGAATGGCATGATAAATTATTAAAAAGTTGGGTAAGTGAAAACAGCATAGGTAAAGGAGTGGGCTGGGAGTCATATCCAACATCATTAAGAATTGTGAATTGGGTTAAATTTTATTTATTAGGAAAAAAATTACCAGATACGTGTATACAAAGTTTAGCGTCACAGTCGAAATGGTTAAGTAAACGAATTGAGTGGCATATACTAGGCAATCATTTATTTACAAATGCAAAAGCACTCGTTTTTGTAGGCTTATTTTTTTCAAGTAAAGAGTCTGAAATTTGGTTGAAAAAAGGGTTAAAAATTATAAATGATCAATTAAAAGAGCAAGTTTTAAATGATGGAGGCAACTTTGAACTTAGCCCAATGTATCATTCTATATTTCTAGAAGATTTACTGGATCTTATAAATGTTTCAAAATCTTATCCTAATCTTGTTCAAAAAACAAAAGTTGATGAATGGATACAGATTTCAAAAAAAATGTTTATGTGGCTAGATACTATGACTCATCCTGATGGTAATATAGCTTTTTTTAATGATACCTCTTTAGAAATTGCTCCAAAATTAGATGAATTAAAAAAATATGCTCATCGACTAGGAATAAATTGTAGTCCTTCTAAATTTAGCAAAGTTTCACATTTGTCAGATAGTGGATATATTCGATTTACCTCAAATAATGCAGTAGGATTATTAGATGTTGCCCACATTGGACCAGACTATCTGCCTGGTCACGCACATGCAGATACGCTATCTTTTGAACTTTCTTTATTTGGCCAACGTTTATTAGTCAATACAGGTATATCTGAATATGGATTCAGCAAAATTAGGCAATATGAACGATGCACAAAAGCCCACAATACTGTTGTTGTTAATGATGAAAATTCTTCTGAGGTATGGAGCGGGTTTCGCGTTGCAAGGCGTGCATATCCTTTTGATCTTAAAATTGAAGAATTAGAAAATTTTGTTAATATAAATTGCGCTCATGATGGCTACAAGCGACTTGATAATAGACCAATTCATAGACGAAATTGGCAGTTTTCTAAAAATTCACTTACCATTAATGATCATATAGATGGATCTTTTAAAAGTGCTTTTGCTTATTTTCATTTTCATCCCTCTATTATTTTAAAAAAAAGTAAAAACAATTTTTGGAAAATAGAAATGTCAAATGGTCAACAAGTAATTTTGTGTATAAAAATAGGTGAACCAATAATTGAAACAAGTTATTATGCTCCTGAATTTGGTAAAAAAATTAATTCACAATGCTTAAAAGTAGCCTTAGAAAAAAAAGAAGGGGCCAGTGTTAAAATTTCATGGAACAATTTAAATGAGTAAAAGAAAAATAATGCTAGTTTTTGGAACACGTCCTGAGGCAATTAAGATGGCACCTCTTGTGAACGCTTTAAAAGATGAACTAGACTATTTTGATTTAAAAGTATGCGTTACCTCACAACATCGAGAAATGTTAGATCAGGTTTTAAATATTTTTAACATTAAGCCAGATATTGATTTAAATTTAATGAAAAAAAATCAAAAATTGCCAAATTTAACGTCATCAATTTTAAATAAAATGCAAAAAGTTCTTAAAAAATTTCAACCTGATATAGTATTAGTTCATGGTGACACAACTACAACTTTAGCAACATCGATGGCTGCATTTTATGAATCTATACCAGTTGGTCATGTAGAGGCTGGATTAAGAACGTATAACTTAAAGGCTCCATTTCCAGAGGAATTTAATCGTCAAATAACAGGAAAAATTACCAAGTGGCATTTTGCACCAACTGAATTAAGTCAACAAAATTTATTATCAGAGGGCATAAATCAATCTTCAATAATAGTAACGGGAAATACCGTAATTGATGCTTTGCATTTGATATTAAAACGTATAGATAAAGATAAAGTTCGTCAAAAAAACTTAAAAAATATTTTAAATGCTTCTTTACCATTTGATTGGCAAAATGAACATTTTGTTTTAGTTACCGCACACCGAAGAGAGAATTTTGGAAATGGTTTTTTGAAAATTTTTACTGCCATTAAAGAACTTGCTTTAAAGTATCCCAAAATACATTTTGTTTATCCAGTACATCTTAATTCAAATGTAAGTAAACCAGTCAATGAAATTCTTAATGGATTTGATAATATATATCTGATTAAACCTTTAGAATATGAGCAATTTATTTATTTATTAAAATACTCATATTTAGTTCTAACTGATAGTGGAGGCATTCAAGAAGAAGCTCCAAGTTTAGGCAAGCCAGTATTAGTGATGCGTGAATCTACTGAGAGACCAGAGGCAGTTGATGCGGGTACTGTTAAATTAGTTGGTTCAAATCAAAAAAAAATTGTTGAAGGGGTTTCACGTTTGTTAAATGATAAAAAACATTATCAAAAGATGTCTCGTGCTCATAATCCTTTTGGAGATGGATTAGCTTGTAAGCGTATACTAGATGTTTTGCGAACGATTTGATATCATTTAATCTATGAAAAAAAAAACTGTGTGTGTAATTGGCCTTGGTTACATTGGTTTACCAACAGCAGCACTTATTGCAAATAAAGGTTTTTTAGTTTCAGGCGTTGACGTCAATAATAAAGTCATATCAACAATAAATAAAGGAAAAATTCATATTATAGAAGCTGATTTGGTATCATCTGTAAAGTCGGCAGTTTCATCAGGTCAACTAAAAGCATTTAACAAGGTACAGTTAAGTGATGTATATATGATTTGTGTACCAACCCCATTTCATAAAAATGAAGGTATACCAAAACCGAACATTGATTACGTAATATCAGCAACCAAAAGTATTGCATCATTTATAAAATCAGGTGATTTAATTATTTTAGAGTCAACCTCACCAGTAGGGACAACTGAAAAAATACAACAAATATTAATTGACTGTGGTGCTAATTTAAATAACGTACATATAGCTTATTGCCCTGAGCGAGTTTTACCTGGGAAAATCATGACCGAGTTAGTAGAAAATGATCGTATTGTTGGTGGTCTTACATCAGTATCAACAAAAAAAATTGTTGATTTTTATCGTTTATTTGTAAAAGGAAATATATTTGAAACAAATGCAAAAACGGCAGAGATGAGCAAGCTTGCCGAGAATAGTTTTCGAGATTTAAATATTGCTTATGCTAACGAACTATCAATGATCTGTTCTAAGCAAGATATTAATGTATGGAATTTAATTGAATTAGCTAACAAACATCCAAGAGTAAATATATTACAGCCTGGAACAGGTGTGGGAGGTCATTGTATTGCAGTAGACCCTTGGTTTATTGTTTCACAAGATTTTGAAAATACAAAATTAATTCGAACTTCACGTGAAGTGAATAATTTAAAAACTAGATGGGTCATTGATCAGATTAAAAGTAATGTGGATAAATATTTTCTAAAAACTAGCATTAAACCAAAAATAGCATGCTTAGGCTTATCTTTTAAACCTGACATTGATGATTTGAGAGAGTCAAAAGCGTTAGAAGTTGCTGAAACTTTATTAGCAGAAGGATATGAAATATTCGCAGTAGAACCAAATATTCAGTCGCACAAAAACTTGTCAATATTAAATTCTTCTGATGCAATTAAAAAAGCAGATATTATATGTATACTAGTAAAACACCGTGAATTTTTACAACCTGAAATAAAAAGTAAATTAATAAAATCTGAAGCACTTGATTTTTGTGGAGCACTTTCTTAAGTTTTAATGCATATTCTAGTTTTAAGTTTTTATTATCCACCAGATATTGGACCTGGGTCTTTAAGAGCTAAGTCTATAGTTGACGCTCTAATAGAAGAAGGACCTTCTGATCTTAAAATTGATGTCATTACAACAATGCCAAATCGTTATCATTCTTTAGACGTCTCAGCTTTGAAACATGAAGAAGATGGCAAAGTTAGCATTAATCGTATTAATTTGCCTATACACAAAAGTGGAATGTTTGATCAAGCAAAAGCTTTTGTCTCTTTTAGTTTTAAAGTCCGAAAGTTAATATTAAATAAAAAATGGGATATAATATTTGTTACTTCTTCACGTTTAATGACCGCAAGTCTTGGCGCATGGGTTGCAAAACAAACTTATTCAAAACTTTATATTGATATTCGTGATTTATTCACCGAAACGATTGATAATATTTTTGCAAAAAAATTTTTGCATGTTTTAATGCCTTTATTTTATAAAATAGAAAAATGGACATTTCGTTCTGCCCATAAACTAAACGTAGTATCTGCTGGTTTTTTAGATCACTTTAAAAAGATTACACCTAATTTATCTCCATCAGTTTATACCAATGGTATTGATAAAATTTTTTTAGAAAAAGATTTTTCAATCAAAGAAACTAAACATAAACCTTTGGTTTTATATGCTGGCAATATAGGAGACGGTCAAGGATTACATAAAATTATACCAATAGTAGCAAGCAAATTGAAAGATATACAATTTAGATTAATTGGTGATGGAAGTGCACTAAATCTATTAAAAGATAGTTCTTTATTTAAATCACAAACTAATATTGAATTGTTAAAACCAGTATTGCGAAATGAATTAATAAATGAATATAAAAAAGCAGATATTTTATTTCTTCATTTAAATGATTATGAGGCATTTCAAAAAGTCTTACCTTCAAAAATTTTTGAATACGCGGCTACAGGTAAACCAATTCTTGCTGGTGTATCAGGTTATGCCGCAGAATTTTTACGTGAAAAAGTCGAAGGTGTAGAAATCTTTAACCCTTGTGATGATAGATCTATGATATTTGGATTACAAAAACTTTTAAATGGACCAAAAATATTTAATAGAGAAGTTTTCTTAACTGCTTATAATCGTCAATTCATAATGAAAAAAATGGCAAAAGATATTCTTTCAATTATTTAAATAATTTAAAATAGAGTAAAAATTAATCTTAAAAATCAATTAAGCAAATCTAATCTTTATACTTTAAGAAAATTTGTCTCTTAAAATATAAAATACAATGAATAAGAATATAAATATAATTAAAGAAGCTAATTGATTTATTAGTATAAAACTAAAATAGCCTATTATAAATAAAATAAAATTTATTAAAACGATTGAAAAATTTGTTAAGAAAATAGATTTGGTATTTTTTAACAATATGTGATGTAGGTGATCTTGCCCAGCTTTAAAAGGGTCAGTTTTGTTTTTTAAACGAATAGTATTAATTGATAAAAATTCAAAAACAAAAATTGATATAGACCATGCTAGTAGTATTGGATGAACTATATTTCGATTAGCTAAGTATATTAGTATAAATGCAATTATAAACCCTATTAGTAAACTTCCGCTATCTCCTAGAAACATTTTAGGAAGTTTAAAAAGTGAAAAATTAAAAAATAAAAAAATAGTTATTGGAATAGAAATTATTAATAGAAATAATTGAAAATTATGATCAGAGGTTAAAAAACATAAAATAGCTAAAACAGAAATAGATGTAAATCCTAATGTGCCATCAATTCCATCAAAATAATTAAAAGAATTAATTAAAAATAATACACAGATTAATGTAAAGGGTGTTTGAAAAACTCCTAAATTTACAACAAAATAATTATAATCTCCAATTTGATTTAAACTTAAATTCTCAAAAAAAATTAAATAAAAAATAGGAAAAATTTGTAGGCTTAATTTTCCACCAACATTTAAATTGTATTTATCATCAATTATCCCAATTAACGAGATCAAAAAAGCAAATGATAAGATGATAATTAAATCATTATTAAAAATATTAAATAAAAAAATTGAAAAAATATATACAAATGAAATTGCGACTCCACCTGTATAAGCAACATTTTTTGAATGAATTTTTCTTTTACTTGGTACATCGACAAGATCTAATTTATAAGAAATTTTTGCACATGTAAAAATTAAGAAAAAACTAAATAGTGAATAAATTGCTACTATTTCTTTCATATAATAAATATTTTTTTTAAGAAAATTATATTAAGTAATAAATTTATTATAACAAACTTTAATTAACAAAAGTATATGATATGTAATACATTAAAGCTTAAAATTTTACATAAATCAATTACTTGCATTAATGCTTCTATTTATTAAATGAATTTTTATTCTATCAAACAAAAATACATATTTTATAATTTACCAGTTATATTGTTTTCATTAATTCCTTTATTTTTAATAACCGGTCCTTTCTTAAGCGATTTATCCATTTCGTTAATTAGCTTATTATTTTTAATTTATTGTAAAAAAGAAAAAAATTTTTCTTATTTTAAAAATAAATACTTTTATTTCTTTTTAATATTTTGGGGATATTTAATAATGAATTCCTTAATTAATAATTTTAACATTGACAGTTTAAAAATTTCTTTTTTTTACTTTAGATATGGTGTTTTTGTGATTGCTATAGTTGCTATATTAAACGTTGATGACAAGATTATTAAATATTTTTTCTATTGTATCTTTATTTGTTTTGTATCCTTAATATTAGACGGTTTTTATCAATATTTTGTTGGTGAAAATATTGTTGGATTAGTATCACCACAAAGCTATAGAGTTTCAAGTTTTTTTCATGATGAAATGATTTTGGGAAGTTATTTAAGTAGATTATGGCCAATTTTTTTTGGCTTATCTATATTTATTTTCAAAACAAAAAATAAATTATTTTTATTATTTATCTTTACTTTTATTTTATCAGAAGCTTTAATTTTTTTAAGTGGCGATAGATCAGCCTTTTTTTATATTAATTTATCAGCTATGTTTGTTATTTTATTTTCTAAAAAATTACTAAAGTTGAGATTAATCACGTTATTATCAAGTATTTTACTGCTCTTACTTATCAGTTTTATTAATCCGACAGCAAAAGAAAGAGTTTTTGATCAAACAATAAAACAAATGAATTTGGACAAAAAAAATAAAGATGAACCATTTTATATCTTTTCAGAAGGCCATAATGAACATTATATTTCAGCATACAAAATGTTTTTAGATAATAAGATTTTAGGTGTTGGAGTAAAAAACTTTAGAAACATTTGTAGTGATAAAAGATATTATACTCATGTAGGCTCATGCGCAACACATCCACACAATACATATATTCAAATATTAGCTGAAACAGGAATAATTGGTTTTTTATTTTTAATAACTATTCTTTATTATTTTTGTAAATATACTTTTAAACATCTGATATATAAATTTAAAGGTACATATTTTTTCAATGATTTTGAGATTTGTGTACTATCAGGAATTGCAATATATTTATGGCCATTTGTACCAACAGGCAGTGTATTTAATAATTGGATAAATATTGCAATGATTGTAAATATACCTTTTTTTATATGGAGCAGAAAATTAAACAAGAATTGATTAATATTTATTATTTTAATGACCACATAACCTTAAATCAATTTATCCTAAGAAAAGTAGAAATAGATAAGTTGAATTTTTTATTTTAATAAAGCTAAAACTGGTATAGTAGAAATATGTATGGTTAAAAATTCTAAAATAGATAACAATGAAATCAATTTAATCGAATTGATGTACACACTTTGGGTGGGCAAGTGGAAGATAGCTGCAGCTGTGATTATTTCATTGATAGCTATGATAATTTTTCAATCAAACAAGACAAATAATTTTACTGCTATAACTGAAATTAAACCTCTAAGCTCTTTAGAAGCAAACAAATTTATTGAGTTTAACAATTTAATTACTAATATTAATACTAATATTGGTACGGGTAATACTACTGTTATTAATGCTGGTATTAATACTAATACTAATACTAATACTAATACAAATACTAATACTGGTAATAATAATACTGGTACTAATACTAATACTGGTACTAATACTAATACTAGTACTAGTAACAATATTATTGAGGGTGTTAATGTTGCAGTAAAGATTAATAAAATTACAAGTTTTAAACTTTTAAATTTATATGTTGATATACTTAAAGATAAATCATTATTTGAAGATGCAATACGTAAATTTAATATATTAGATGTCAGTGAATATAATAATGAAAAAGAATATAGTGAAGCGATTATTAGACTTGCTTCATCTGTAAAAATTAAATTGCCCTCAGTTAGTGCTAATGCAAAAAATGGTAATTTAGAAAATTCTTATACCACTATTAATTTTACACATCATGATGCTCAAAAATGGATAAGAGTTTTGACATATGTAAGTGAATTTGGAAATAAACAAGTAAAAAAAAATCTAGTTGATGAATATAATAAATCTTTATTATTTTTGATAAATCAAAAAAAATATCAAATTGAAGATATTTCAATTAAAATTGATAATATGTTAAAGGATTATGATCGTGAAATTTCTGATAAAATTGCATATTTAGAAGAACAGTCAGCAATAGCCAAGAAATTAGGAATTGCAAAAAATACAATTGAAGTACAAACATTTGGTAATCAAAACGCATTGTTATCAAATGTTAAAACAGATTCGCCTTTTTATTTAAGAGGTTATGAAGCGATTAACAAAGAAATAGAATTAATAAAGTTACGTGAAAATAAAAAAGCATTTATTAAAGGATTGTTTGAGTTAGAAAAAAAGAAAAGATCAATTGAACAAGATCAAACTATAGATCGACTTGAATTAGCTGTTAAATCAAATCTGCTAGAGGGTGAAAAAGAATTTTCTGCTGCATCAACAAAGATCATTTCAACTAAATTTGAATATAAAAATAATAAACAAACGCTTGCGCTAGTTATAGTAATTAGTTTATTTGCTGGAATATTTTATGTTCTAATCTTTAATGCGTTTCAGTCATTTAAAGTTTATAAAAAAAACTAATCAAACCTACTTTTTAATAATAAAAATTAGGAGTTTCTTTGATTTAATTGTTAAAGATTAACCTTTACATCATTCTTTAATTTTAGTAATAAATACCGCCTGGTAATTATTGCGAAGGGGCTATACCCGATCCCATTCCGAACTCGGAAGTCAAGTCTTTCAGCGCCAATGGTACTTTGTCTTAAGACACGGAAGAGTAGGACATTGCCAGGCATATCTAAAATGAAAAATCTCATAATAGTAACTGGTGGCGCTGGATTTGTTGGCTTCAATCTAATTAAATCCCTTTTAAAAAAAACAAAGAAAAAAATTATTAGCTTAGATAATTATTCATCAGGTAGTAAAAAAAATCATATTAAAGATACCAGAGTTAAATACATAAAAGCAGAAACTATTTATATTTCAAAATATTTAAAAAATTCAAAAAAACAAATTCATTCAATTTTTCATTTTGGAGAATTCGCAAGAATTTATCAAAGCTTTAAAAAATTTGATGAATGTTTTAAATCAAATTCTATAGGTTCAAACGCAGTTTTTAAGTTTTGTTTAGATAATAATATAAAACTTATTTATTCAGCAACCTCAGCCTCACTTGGAAATAAAGGGAATGATAAAAACTTATCTCCCTATGCTTTTACAAAATCTAAAAATCTAGAATTATTAGAAAACTTAAGAAAATGGTTTAATTTTAAATTTGAAGTTATTTATTTTTACAATGTGTATGGACCTGGTCAAATCAAAGTAGGCGATATGGCAACTGTAGTTGGAATTTTTGAAGATCAGTATAAAAAAAATACACCCTTAACTATTGTAAAACCTGGAACGCAAACAAGACGATTTACTCATATTGATGATACCATTAATACTTGTATTGAAGCATGGAGTAAAAATAAGTGTCTTCATTATAGTATCAGTCATAAAAAATCTTATTCTATCAAAGATCTTGCTAAAATGTTTAAAACTAAAATAACTTACTTAAAACCTAGGCCAGGTGAGCGATATGCATCAGCATTAACAAAAATATCAAATAATCAAACAATTATTAATAAATATGGAAAAATAGATTTGAAAGATTATATAACTTCGTTTATTAAGAATTAAAAATTATGAAAATAAAAAGTTCATTAAAGTCAATTAAAAAAAGAGATCTTAATTCTAAACTAGTTAGAAGAAGAGGTCGTGTTTACGTCATCAATAAAACTAATCCAAAATTCAAAGCAAGACAAAAGTAATTTTTATGGATAATGAAGACCATAAAAATACCTGGAACAATTTTACAAAATTTGTGTTGTGGGGAACAGTCGCAGTCATTGGTGTTTTAGTTTTAATGGCAATATTCTTACTGTAAGGTAGATGTATGAAAATTGTTTCTATTTTAGAAAACCAAAAAATTGAAAAAAGAATAGCAATTACGCCTGAGATTGCAAAAAAATATATATCCCTTGATCTTGAGGTTTGTTTATCTGAAAACTATGGAAGTCATCTTGGAATTAAAGATGAAGAATATAAAGAATTAGGAGTAGCAATTTTAAAAGATGAAAAAGAAATCATAAATAATGCAGATATTATTGTTCAATTGGGATTATTAGATGATGACAAAAAATTCTTTATTAAAAGAAAATCAAACATTTATTGGGGTTTTAAACCCATATGATAATAAAGATAAAATAGATAATTTAGTTAAAAAAAAAATAAATACTTTTTCTCTTGAATTGCTTCCAAGAATAACAAGAGCTCAATCCATGGATATATTATCCTCACAAGCAAACCTTGCAGGTTATAAGGCAGTAGTAGAGTCTTTTGCTTATTTTGAAAAAGCAATTCCAATGATGATGACTGCAGCAGGAACTATACCTGCAGCAAAAGTATTAGTTGTTGGTGCAGGTGTTGCTGGACTACAAGCAATTGCAACTGCGAAAAGAATGGGTGCAATTGTATTTGCAACCGATGTCAGAATGGCCTCAAAAGAACAAGTTGAAAGTTTAGGAGGTAAATTTTTAACAGTTGAGGGTGCAGAAAATTTAGAGACTGAAGGGGGATATGCAAAAGAAGCGTCAGATGATTTTAAAAAGAAACAAGAAGAATTATTGTCAGAGACATTAAAGAAAATTGATATTGTAATTTGTACAGCTTTAATTCCTGGAAAAAAAGCACCGGTGATTATTAAAGAAGATATGATTAATAATATGAATACTGGTTCGATAATTTATGATTTAGCAGCCGTTCAAGGTGGAAACACAGCACATACTAAAGTTGATGAAATTGTTAATAAAAATGGAGTTAAAATAATGGGGGAAAGTAATATTTTAAACAAACTTCCAACTTCAGCGTCTAATTTATATGCAAAAAATCTATTTAATTTTGTTTCAAATTTGTATGATGAAGAAAATAAAATGATAAATATAAATTTAGAGGATGAGATAATTGAGAAAACTTTAATAAAATAGACTTATGGAAATAGACCCATTTATATTTAGATTAAGTATTTTTATCCTTTCAATTTTTATAGGATATTATGTGGTTTGGAGTGTAACCCCATCACTTCATACTCCTTTGATGTCCGTTACCAACGCGATTTCATCTGTGATTATTGTTGGTGCAATTATTGCGGGTTTGGCAGGAAATTCTGATACTATATTCAACGCTTCAAGCATCTTTGGTTTCTTAGCAATATCATTGGCAGCAATTAATATTTTTGGTGGCTTTCTAGTAACTCAAAGAATGCTTGCAATGTATAAAAAAAAGAAAAAGGTTAAATAATGTTATCAGCAAATTTATCAGCAATATTTTATTTAATTTCAGGAGTATTATTTATTCTTGCCTTAAGAGGACTTTCTTCGCCAGAAACATCTAGACAAGGTAATTTTTTTGGAATTTTGGGCATGATTATTGCAACCACGGTTACATTTTTATCTATTGGAAATTTTTCGACTGGATTTGTAGTTGTTTTAATTTTTCTTTTAGTAGGAGGATTAATAGGTGCTTTTATTGCTTATAAAATTCCAATGACAGCGATGCCAGAATTAGTAGCTGGCTTTCATAGCTTGGTTGGTCTTGCAGCTGTATTTGTTGCAATAGCCGCTTTTTTAAATCCAGGAGCTTTTAATTTAGGATCTCCAGGTAATATTAAGCTTGGAAGCTTAATTGAAATGTCAATTGGCGCTGCAGTTGGTGCGATAACTTTTTCAGGATCTATTATTGCTTTTTTAAAACTTCAAGGAATAATGTCAGGATCACCTATTACTTTCAAAGGCCAGCACCCACTTAATGCTTTGATTTTAATTTCAATAATTGTATTAACCTACCTACTTTGTTCGACTCAATCTTCTAATTTATTTTGGATTTTATTAGCAGTATCATTTTTAATTGGTTTTTTATTAATCATTCCAATTGGGGGTGCAGACATGCCTGTGGTAATTTCGATGCTAAATTCATACTCAGGTTGGGCTGCGGCAGGTATTGGGTTTACTCTTGAAAATACTGCACTTATAATTACTGGAGCATTAGTTGGATCTTCAGGGGCGATTTTATCTTACATAATGTGCAAAGGAATGAATAGATCATTCTTTAATGTTATATTGGGTGGATTTGGTGCAACTGAACAATCTTCTTCTTCTCAAAATAAAGAACAAAGACCAGTTAAAAGTGGAAATGCTGATGATGCTGCTTTTTTAATGAAAAATGCATCTTCAGTAATTATAGTTCCAGGTTATGGTATGGCAGTTGCTCAAGCACAACATGCTTTAAGAGAAATGGTAGATACATTAAAAAAAAATGACATAAAGGTTTCTTATGCAATTCATCCTGTTGCAGGGCGTATGCCAGGACATATGAATGTTTTACTTGCAGAGGCAAATGTTCCATATGATGAAGTATTTGAGCTAGAGGAGATTAATAATGATTTTGCAAATGCAGATGTAGCTTTTGTAATAGGTGCAAATGATGTAACTAATCCTGTTGCTAAAACAGATCCCCAAAGTCCAATTTATGGTATGCCAGTTCTTGATGTTGAAAAGTGCAAGTCAGTATTATTTGTTAAACGTAGTTTATCACCAGGATACGCTGGAATTGATAATGATCTATTTTATAAAGAAAATACTTTAATGTTATTTGCTGACGCAAAAAAAATGACAGAAGATATTACTAAAAATCTATAGGTATAAGTTTGAATACTAAAATATTTTGTGACATTGCAGAATTAGATCTAATTAAAAAATTTAATAAAAAAAAGATTGTTAAAGGATTTACGACTAATCCTAGCTTAATGCGAAAAGCTGGAGCAAAAGATTATAAGTCTTATTCAAAAAAAATTCTTAAAATTTGTAATTATAAGCCAGTTTCTCTTGAAGTATTCGCTGATGAATATGAGGAAATGAAAATTCAAGCAATGAAAATTAATACTTGGGGAAAAAATGTTTATGTAAAGGTACCAGTTGCTAATTCTAAAGGTAAATTTATGGGCCGAATTATTAAAGATTTAAATAATCAAAATATAAAACTTAACATAACAGCTGTTTACAGCGCAAAACAAACAGAAAAAATTTTAAAGCTAATTAATAAAAAAACAAAAGTAATTATTTCTATTTTTGCAGGAAGAGCAGGTGATGCAGGAAAGGATCCATTATCAGAATTTGTTAAAAGTATTAAATTGGCTAAAAAGTATAAAAATGTTGAAATATTATGGGCAAGTGTTCGGGAGCCATATAATTATTTACAAGCAAAACAATTAGGTTGTCATATAATTACTGTTCCACCAGCAATTATTGAAAAAATAGAAAACTTTGGAAAATCATTTGATCAACTTACAAAAGAAACAGTTAAAGCCTTTTTAATAGATAGCAAAAAATCTGATTTTAAAATTTAGTCTGGAATTGGTTGCGGGGGACGGATTTGAACCGCCGACCTTCAGGTTATGAGCCTGACGAGCTACCAGACTGCTCCACCCCGCGGTATACTTAAATTCTATTTTTAAGCTTATTTAACTTTTTAACTCTCTTAATATTTTCTTGTAAAATTCTTTTTTTCTTCTCAGAAGGTTTCTCGTAAGTATTTTTTAATTTTATTACTTTAAAAAAACCATCACGTTGGAGTTTTCTTTTGAGAACCCTAAGTGCTTGTTCAATGTTATTATCTTTAACTTCTATTTTCATAATTAATTTTAAATGTGAGTGATTATCACTATAAAATTTTGATGTCTATTAAATTTACTCAATGTTTGAAATTTCTTTTGTTTGTTTTGCTTTTTCTTTTTCTTTTTTTTCTCTTTTAATTCTTCTTTCAGCTTTTTCAAGTGCTTCTATCAGATCTTTCTGTGAAAATAGGTTTAAAGCAACAGGATCTTTTGGATTCAAATTATTATAGTTCCAATAGCTTTTATTTCTTATCGAAGTAACTGAATTTTTTGTCACCCCAACAAGTTTGGCAATCTGTGAATCTTTAAGCATATTATGTTGTCTGATTAACCATAGTGCTGAGTCAGGTTTGTCCTGTCTTTTAGATAAAGGTATATATTTTTTAGTTTTCTTTTCGGTATTAGATATTTCAATATCTATATTTTTGATAAGCAAAGGTCTATTTTCATCTTTTGATGATAATTCAATTTCTTCTCTAGAAAGTTGACCAGAAATTATTGGATTATAAGCCTTAATTCCTTTTGCAACTTCACCGTCTGCTATTCCTTGAATTTCAACTTCATGTAAGTTACAAAAATTTGCAATTTGTTTAAAAGTAAGAGTTGTATTTTCAACTAACCAAACAGCTGTAGCCATTGGCATCAAAGGTGCATTTGACATTTAATTTTTTTTATCTGATTTAAAATTTTGAAATTTTTTGTTAAATTTACTAATTCTACCTTTATCCATTAACTTTTGTTTTCCTCCTGTCCATGCAGAATGAGATTTTGGATCAATTTCTAATTTAAGTAAATCTCCCTCAGCACCCCAAGTTGATTTTGTCTCAAATTGTGTTCCGTCAGTCATTTCAACCTTAATTGTATGATAGTTTGGGTGTATGTCTTTTTTCATAACGAGACTTATAGCAAAAGAATTTTATAACACAATTAAAAGTTAATTAAATTTTCCAACATTTTTTCATTAATTGCGGCACTAGAAGCCTTTATATCAATCTTATTTACTTCAAATTTATGAATATCATTCACTATCCCACCTGCTTCATTTATCATTAAAGTTCCTGCAGCAACATCCCATATATTGATCTTGTTTTGAAAGTATCCATCTAATCTACCAGAAGCAACATATGCTAAATCTAATGAGGCAGATCCACTACATCTCATATTTAAATTACTAAATTTTACACCTTCATTATTACTTGAAAACAAACATTCATCTAAAGAAAATTTGTTTGAAACTCTTAATCTTTGATTATTTAAAAAAGCACCTTTATCTTTTTCAGCAAAAAACATCTCATCTTTAATTGGATCAAATATTAAACCACTTAATAATTCATCTTTTGACATAAGAGCAATAGAAATTGCAAAGTGAGGTATACCGTGAAGAAAGTTAGTTGTTCCATCAATTGGATCAATTATCCAAATATTTTGTTTGTCTTTATTTTTTATTGCACCAGTTTCTTCAGTCAAAAAAGAATAATTTTTTTTTGTTTTTGACAATTCTTCAATTAATATTTTTTCAACATGCTTATCTGTTTTTGTTACGAAATCACGTGGTCCTTTTTTTGATACTTGTAACTTTTCAATTTCTCCAAAATCTCTTATTATTGATTTAGATGCCTTTTCAGCAGCTTTAATCATTAAGTTAAGATTTGCAGATATAGATATCATTAAATTATATTTTTTTTATGTATTCTAGAGTTCTTGTGTCGACAATTACATCATCACCAGAATCTATAAATGGTGGTACTTGAATATTCAAACCATTATCAAGAGTGGCAGGTTTATAAGATGAAGAAACTGTTTGTCCTTTTAGAGCAGCATCTGTTGTTTCAATCTTACATTTTACCTGATTAGGAAGTTCAACTGTAATTGGATTTTCATTATGAAAACTTACTTTAACTTCAAGATTTTCAGTTAATAACTTTCCTTTTTCACCAATAATATCTTTTTTAATTTCAATTTGTTCAAATGTTTTTGGATCCATAAAAATATAGTTAATTTCATCATCATACAAATAATTAAAATTTATTTCTTCAAGTGATGCTTTTTCAACTGTTTCGCTGGATCTAAATCTTTCATTTAATTTTGTGTTTTTACCTACACTTTTCATTTCTACTTGAGCAAATGCACCGCCCTTTCCAGGTTTTACATGTTGAGTTTTTAGTACTAACCATAAATCATTTTTGTATTCCAAGAGCATTCCAACTCTTATTTCTCCAGCATTTATTTTCATTTAATTTTTTCTATAGTTTTATAGGGTTTATATTTTTTATTATTCCAAACGTAGCCAGAGATAGCCAATAAATTAACATTGTTCAATAATAGTTTTTTATAATTACTTATATTAATTCCTCCAATAGCCACTATTGGTATTTTGGTTAACTTTTTTACTTTATCTATAATTTTGGTTGTTGCTTTGTACTTAACTTTTTTTGTTTTAGTGGAGAAGAATGCACCAAAGGCAATATAATCTGCTTTTTCTTTAATAGCAGCTTTTGCTAAATTAATTGAGTTATGACAGGTTACTCCTATAATTTTGTTTCCAACTATTTTTCTAGCTTTTGTTATACTCATATCTTTTTGCCCTATATGACATCCATCAGCATTAATTTTTTTTGAAAGTTTAGGATCATCATTTACTAAAAATTTTACCCCATTTTCTTTACATATTGGGTGAATTTTTTTCCCAATTACAATTTTTTGTTTAAGTGAATATTTTTTAAGCCTTAATTGAAATAGACCAACCTTACCAGTATCAAGCGCTTTTTTTAAATCATAATAGAATTTAGGGTAAATTTTGTTTGGAGAAATAAGATAAATAAATTTTTTTTTATTTATTCTCAAGCTCGTTAGACCATTTTCCTTGAGCAGCTAAAGTATTCATTTTTGCTCTATGATTAAAAATATTTTGAGTTCCTTTAATATCTTTAATATCTTTGGACCAAAATTTTAAAGCACTTTGCTGAAGTGCTCTCCCATATGAATAAGTCATTATAAAATTAGTATCATTATTTCTATTGATTATGTTTAAATTTTCTGTAGCTTCTACTTCTGATTGACCACCAGATAAAAAAGCAATTCCAGGAACTTCATTTGGAACAGATTTTTTTAAACACTCAAGTGTTTTAGATGCAACTTCTTCATTATGAATTTTATTTTTTGATTTAGTTCCTGCTAAAATCATATTTGGTTTTAAAATTACACCTGTTAGATCAATTTTATGAATTATAAGCTCCTCAAAGCATTTTTTAATTACCTCAGATGTTTTAATCAAACATTCTTCTGCCGAATGTTCACCATCCATTAATACCTCTGGTTCTACAATTGGTACCATTCCACTTTCTTGTACTAGGGCAGAATATCTTGCTAATGCGTGAGCATTAGAATTGATAGCAAGTTCGCTAGGGTATTTTTCTCCAATACTATAAACTCCTCTCCATTTTGTAAATCTTGCCCCAAGTTCGTAATATTTTTTTAATCTTTCTCTTAATCCATCTAAGCCCTCAGTAATTTTTTCATCCAATGAATTTGCTAGATCTTTTGCACCAGTGTCTACTTTAATTCCTGGGACTGCCCCTGTTTCTGAGATCATAGCTGGGATCGTTTTTCCATAATTTGATGTTTGATTGATTGTTTCATCAAATAAAATAACTCCACCAATACAATCTTTCATACTGTTTGAGGCAAAAAGTGTTTCTCTAAAAAGAAGTCTATTTTCTGGTGATGATTTAATGTTCACTTTATCTAATCTTTTAGTCATAGTTCCATTACTTTCATCTGCAGCTAGTATACCTTTGCCGTTTGAAAGAATTTTTAGAGCAATTTTATTAAGTTCTGACATTTTAATTCAATGCTCTTATACCAGGAAGTTCTTTGCCTTCAAGATATTCTAAGAAGGCTCCACCAGCAGTTGAAACAAAATTAAAATCGTTAATTGCATTTAAACTATTTATTAACGCAACTGTATCTCCTCCCCCAGCAACTGAATAGATTTTATTAGATTTATTATTTTCTATTATTTTATTTGCAATTTTAATACTGCCATTAGCAAAATTAGGATTTTCAAAATATCCAGCAGGCCCATTCCATAAAATAGTACTACTTTTATCAATTATATTTTTTATATTATTAATAGTCTTTGGACCAATATCTAAAATCATTTCATCTGATTCAATTTCATTTAATTTTTTTATTTGAGGATCTCCCTCTAAATTTTTTCCGACAAGAACGTCCTTAGGATATATTATGTTACAATTTGTTGTTTCTGAAAGTAATAAAATTTCTTTGATAATTTTATCTGAGTTTTCTTCTTGTAGGGATTTTCCAATATTGTTACCCATAAATTTAATAATATTATTAGCCATTCCTCCAACAATTATAATATTATCAAATTTAGGTATTAAATTTTTAATTATATTAATTTTAGTTGAGACTTTTGATCCTCCAATTATACATGTGATAGGTTTTTTAATTTCAGAAGTAATTTTTTTTAAGGCATTAACCTCTAAATCAAACTGTAAGCCAGAATAAGAGGGTAAAAAGTTTGTTATCTCATGAATTGAAGCGTGCGCCCTATGAGAACATGAAAAAGCATCATTTACATAAATATCAGCCAAAGTTGAAAGATGTTTTGCAAATTTTTCATTGTTTTCTTCTTCTTCAGGATAAAATCTTATATTTTCTAACATTATTACTCTTTCATCATTATTATTAAATAATTCTTTTGAGTCTATCTCTTTAATATTTTTAGAAAATAATTTAACATTTTGATTTAATTTTTTACTTAATTCTTCGCATATTAGTTTAAGTGAAAGTTCATTAACAATTTTACCTTTTGGCCTTCCTACATGAGAAATAATTATGATTCTTGTATTTTGATTAATTAGAAATTCTAAAGTGGGTAAAATTTTATCAATTCTTGTAGTGTCAGTGATTTTATTATCAACTATAGGAACGTTTAAATCTAATCTTAATAATAATTTTTTATTAACAAGATTTGCTTCTTTTTTTATACTTTTCATTAAGAGATTTTATTGACATATTCAGCTATATCACACATCCTATTTGAAAATCCCCATTCATTATCATACCAGGCAGAAATTTTTCCCATATTTTTACCTACTACGCTAGTAAGTGATGAGTCAATAATTGCTGATGAAGAATTATGATTAAAATCAATAGACACGAGTTTTTCAGAAGTTATCTCTAATATTTTTTTAGACTGAGTTTTTGAAACTTCTCTAAATGCATTATTAATTTTTTCTTTATCAATATCTTTTTTTGTACAAAAAACTAATTCGATAAGAGATACATTTGGGGTTGGAACTCTCATAGCTACACCTTCTAATTTACCTTTTAATGATGGAATTATTTCTCCAATTGCCTTTGATGCCCCAGTAGATGTTGGAACAATAGATTGACTTGCTGATCTTGCTCTTCTAGGATCTTTATGAGAATTATCTAAAATTCTTTGATCACTAGTAAAAGCATGAATTGTGGTCATAAAACCTTTTTCTATCTCAAAATTTTTGTGAAGGATGTTTGCAACAGGTGCTAAACAGTTTGTTGTGCAAGAAGCAGCAGATATTATTTGATCATTTTTTGTTAGCTCTTCTTCATTTACACCAAAAACAATTGTTTTATCAGCATTTTTACAAGGAGCAGAGACAATAACTTTTTTTGCACCGTTATTAATGTGTGCTAAAAGTTTTTCTTTTGAATTAAACTTTCCAGTACACTCAAAAACGTAATCAACGCCAAATTTTTTCCAATCAATATCTTTAATTTTTGATTCTTGAGAAAAAGAGATTTTATCATTGTTAATAATCAAATGATTTTCATCATAATTTAGGTCTGCATTAAATTTACCGTGGGCAGAGTCGTATTTAATTAGAGTACAGCTTGCCTCTGAGTTAGATCTATTGTTGATGTGCTTTATTTTTATATCTGTATTTTGGCTTTCAATAATTGCCCTAATAACCATTCGGCCAATTCTTCCCATTCCATTGATTCCAACATTTATTGTCATTTTTTTATTTTTAATATTCTTTTTGATTTATCAGCAATATTTGCTGCCGTTAAACCAAAATGTTTATAAATTTCTTTATATGGAGCACTTTTACCAAAAGCATCAATTCCAAAAGTCAAACCATTATTACCAATATATTTTTTCCAACTATCTGTTGATGCAGCCTCAATAGAAATTTTCATTTTTGTTTCATTAATTATTTTTTGTTTGTATGAATTAGACTGTAAGTCAAAAAGATCTTGGCATGGCATTGATATAACCTTTGAATATATTTTTTCTTTGGCCAATTTATGACCAGTTTCAATTGCTAAATTAACTTCTGACCCGCTTGCAAGTATAGTTAAGTGAATTTTTTTGTTTGTTCTTAAAACTTCATAAGCTCCTAAAGAACATTTGTTAGTTTTTGAGTATTTTTTTCTTATTGGATCTAGATTTTGTCTTGTTAAAGATAAGATACTTGGTGTTTTTGATGTTTTTAATGCATGCTCCCAACATTCAATAGTTTCCATTCTGTCTGCGGGCCTAAAAACATTTAGATTTGGAATAGAACGTAAGCCTGATAATTGTTCAATCGGTTGATGCGTTGGACCGTCTTCCCCAAGGCCAATTGAGTCGTGTGTCATTACATAAATAACTCTTTGCTCCATTAATGCTGATAATCTTATAGAAGGCTTGCAATAATCTGAAAATATCAAAAAGGTTCCACCATAAGGTATAAAATTGCTATGCAGAGCCAACCCATTCATTATTCCACACATAGCATGCTCTCTCACACCATAGTGAATGTAATCACTGTTAAAGTCACCTGGTTTTACAATCTTATGATGTTTAGTTTTTGTATTGTTTGATCCAGCTAAATCAGCAGAACCACCAATTAAATTATTTCTTATGCTAGTTAACTTATTTAAAGTTAGCTCAGAGGATTTTCTTGTTGCTAAACTATTCAGTTCTTTAATTGCACAAAGCTTTTCTGTTTTTAAAATTTTTGTAAAATTATTTTTTTGCAGTTTGTTTATTAATTTTTTTTTCTTTTTATATATTTTGTTCCAATTATTCTCAAGTTTCTGACCTTTTTTACCAATTTTTTTCCATTCTTTTAAAAATTTATTTGGAATTTTAAAAGGCTTGTAATTCCAGTTTAAAGCATTTCTCACTAACTTTATTTCATCTAAACCTAATGGGCTACCATGGGATGAGGATTTACCTGATTTATTTGGAGAGCCATAGCCAATTTTAGTTTTACAGGAAATAACAGTTGGTTTTTTTGCTTTTTGAACTTTCTTCAAAGCTTTGAATATTTCTTTTTCGTTATGACCATCAATTAAAATATAATCCCAACCGTAACTTTCAAACCTCTTCTTAAAGTTGTCTGACACAGCTAAACTAGTTGGTCCATCTATAGATATTGAATTATTATCAAAAAGCATCACTAAATTTTTGAGTTTTAAATGCCCAGCTAAACTCATTGCCTCATGACTTATTCCTTCCATTAAACAACCGTCTCCAGCAAGAACATAAGTTTTGTGGTCTATAATTTCTTTACCTAATTTTTTTTTTAAAATTTCCTCTGCAATTGAAAATCCAACAGCATTTGCAATGCCTTGACCAAGCGGTCCTGTTGTAGTTTCAATGCCAGTATTAGGATGATACTCTGGGTGTCCCGCACAAATAGAGTTAAGTTTTCTAAATTTTTTAATACTATTAAGTGTAACACTTTTATAACCAGTCAAATAAAGCAAAGAGTAAAGTAACATAGATCCATGACCCGCAGACAGAACAAATCTATCTCTATTAAGCCAATTAGGGTTTTTTGGATTAAATCTTAAAAAATTTTTAAAAAGAACAGTTGCTACATCTGCCATGCCCATTGGCATACCTGGGTGGCCCGAATTTGCTTTTTGTACTGCATCTATTGACAGAAATCTGATGCAATTTGCTAAATCATTGTGTAGTTTGTTCAAAATTATCCTGACTAGACTAAGAAGATTCTATTTAATAATATAAACATATATATATGAATTCTATAATCGAAAAAGAAAAAAAATTAAATGAAGCCTTATTAGAACTAAAAAATTTAGAGTTAAGTAAACCTGATTTACAAAATAATATTGAAAATTTAAGTATTCAAAAAAATCAATTAGAAATTGAAAAATCTGAATTAGAACAAAAATATAAAATTCTAGCAGATGAATATGAAAGTTTAACAAAAAAACTAGAAGAAATTCAAAATAAAGAAAAAATAGAACAGAAAAAACAGGCTGAATTTTCTGAAAAAATTGATGAATTAAATCAAGAAACAGATACTTTGTTAGATGAAATAGACAAATGGCAAATGTAAGTATTAAATTTAATAATAAAGAGTTTTTATTGTCTTGTGAGGACGGTCAAGAAGAACATCTTGAAGAGTTATTAATTCATATAAATCAAAAATTTAATAATTTGAAAAACGACCTAGGTAATTTGGGAGAAAATAAATTACTTTTAATCACTGCTGTAAAGATTATGGATGAATATTATGAAACTAAAAAAAATGTAGATCAAAAAAAAAATGAATTAAGAGATCTCTCAAACAAATTTAAAGAATTAAAGTCTTTAATATATGATTACAGAGATAAGAAAGAAGAAGAAATTCAAGAATTAAAAAATAGTCATCAAAAATTTAATGATGAGATTGAAGTGAATCAAAAAAAATATGAACAATTAATTGATGAAGCAACAGATGAAATATCAAGTTTTGTTGAAAAGGCTAAACAAGATAATCAATCTCAATAAATTTTGTGAATAAATTTAAGTTAAGACGTAAAATTTTAAAAATTAGAAAAAAAAACTCAAATAGAAAGCTTGAAATTAACTTAAATAAATTTTTTTCCTTTTTAAAAATAAATAAATTAAAGTCTAAAAATATAGGTGGATATTTTCCGTCAAATTTTGAAATTGATGACTTAAAAATTTTAGAAATGATGGAAAAAAAAAAATTCCATATTTCATTACCGGTTATAAAAGAGAATAATCAAATGAATTTTTTACAATGGTCAAGAAATGATCCATTAAAAATAAATAAATTTGGAATACCTGAACCCATCTCATCCAAGACAATCGTCCCTGATATTTTATTAGTTCCACTAGTCTCTTTTGACAATGAATTAAATAGATTAGGTTATGGTGGAGGTTTCTATGATCGTTATATTGAAAAAATTGAAAAAGTAAAAAAAGTTATTAAAATTGGTTTAGCTTTTTCATATCAAAAAATAAAAAAAATACCCACAAATAAATTTGATAGAAAATTAGATTTTATAATTACTGAAAAAGAAATTTTACAATGAGAATTTTATTTTTAGGAGATGTGGTTGGAGTATCTGGTTGTTCAAAACTAATGAATTGTCTATTAAAAGAAATTGAGACAAAAAAAATTGATTTTGTAATTGTTAATGCTGAAAATGCCGCAATACAAGGTGTAGGTTTAACAAAAGAGATATGCAATGATTTTTTTAATTGTGGTGTAAATGTTATTACGACTGGAAATCATGTATGGGATCAAAAAGAGATAATGGAATTTATAGATAAAGAGGATAGGTTATTACGTCCAAAAAATCTTTTTGAACCAGCACCTGGAAAAGGTTTTAATATATATGAAACAAATGAAAACATCAGAATTGGAGTATTAAATTTAATGGGAAATGTTTTCATGAAAAAATGTGAGGATGTTTTTGAAATTTCAGAAAAATTTATGAAACAATTTAAATTAAAAGAGGATTATGATTTTCTAGTTGTTGATTTTCATGGAGAAATAACAAGTGAAAAAAATGCAATCGGTCAGTTTTTTGACGGCAAAGCTTCGTTAGTAGTTGGAACACATACTCATATTCCAACTAATGATGCAAGAATTTTACAGAATGGCACTGGATATCAAACAGATGCAGGTATGTGTGGTGATTACGACTCTGTAATTGGAATGAATAAAGAAAATTCGATAAATAGATTTTTAAAAAAAAATTCAACAAAACATTTTCCAGCTACTGGAGATGCTACTTTGTGTGGTGTAATTGTTGAATGTGATATACAAACTGGTTTAGCAAAAAATATTGAAAGTTACGTTAATGGAGCTCAACTAAAAAATACTTAAAAAAATGGCGGGACATTCTCATTGGGCTGGTATAAAACATAAAAAAGGAAAAGCTGATAAACAACGTTCAAAAATATTTTCAAAATTATCAAAAGAAATCACTGTAGCAGCAAAACTAGGAGACAAAGATCCCGCAATGAATCCAAGGTTAAGGTCTGCAATTCAAGCAGCAAGATCTGCTAATATGCCAAAGGATAATATAGAAAGAGCAATAGATAAATCTGCTGCTGCATCAGGGGTAAATTTTGAAAATTTGAGATATGAGGGTTTTGGTCCTGATAAAATAGCAGTTATAGTTGAAACTTTAACTGACAATAAAAATAGAACTGCCTCAAATATTAGAACTATATTTCAAAAAAGTGGTGGAAGTTTAGGGACGCAGGGATCCGCTTCTCACAATTTTAATCAATTAGGTATTATCAAGATTGATAGAAATGAAATTTCCGATGAAAATATTTTTGAGCTAGCTATAGAGTCGGGTGCAGATGAATGCATTTCACATGATGAATTTCATGAAATTCAATGTCCCGTGAGTGAAATTTATAATGTTAAAAAAAAATTAGAAAAGATAGTTGCAAATTTTATTTCAACAGAGATTGAGTGGGTTCCATTAAATAGTGTTAATGTTACAAATGATAGAAGAGAGGATGTAATTGAATTTTTAGAAACCATTGAGGATGATGATGATGTACAAAATGTTTATTCAAATGTTCAACTCGGTAATATCTAATGTTAGTTATTGGAATTGACCCAGGTATTTCAGGATCGATTTGTTTTTTTCAGGATGGAAAAATAATTGATGTTGTGGAAATGCCTACAATGATAGAGGGTAAGAAAAATAAAAAACAAGTGAATGGTTCTCAAACTTTTAATGAAATTTCTAATAGAATTAAAAAGATTGATAAAAAAGATATAAAAGTGGTAATTGAACAAGTATCCGCAATGCCAGGTCAAGGGGTGACTAGTATGTTTAATTTTGGTCAATCATTTGGAATTTTAAAAGGAATTTGTTCTGCAATGCAACTACCAATGTATTTTGTAAGACCAGCAAAATGGAAAAAATATTTTAACCTTATAAATTCAGAAAAAGACGCGAGCAGAGCAAGAGCAATTGAAGTTTTTCCATATTTTTCATCACAATTATCAAGAAAAAAAGACTCAAATAAAGCAGATGCTATTCTAATAGCCAGTTTTTATTATGAAACTTATAAACTCGAAGATTAGTCAATAAATACAAAGACAAATTCATGACACATTTAAGTGTGAAGAGTAACCATGGAAGCTGATATTGCATCTCAAGCAGTTGGACTAGGAACCAATACTGATTTTTCTTTGCTAAGCCTTTTTTTACGAGCAGATATAGTAGTAAAATCTGTAATTATAATTTTGATTTTATGCTCAATATATTCTTGGGCAGTAATCATTGAAAAGTTTAGATTATTTAAAAAAATAAATAAATCATCAGAGGAATTTGAAGAAAAATTTTGGAACTCAAAATCTGCTGAAAATTTTTATAACAGTTTACCAACAAAAGTTGAAGATCCAATGGCTCTAATTTTTCAAAGTGCTATGGAAGGATTATTAAAAAAGAAATCTAAAACAAATTTAAGTGAGAGAATGACTGCAATGTTAGAGTCTGGAGTTGAAAAACAAATGACAAATATTGAAAAAGGATTTACTTTTCTGGCAACGGTAGGTTCAACTGCACCCTTTATAGGTTTATTTGGAACAGTCTGGGGAATAATGAATTCGTTTCAGTCAATAGCAATTTCAAGAAATACTAGTTTAGCTATTGTTGCACCAGGTATTGCAGAAGCTTTATTCGCTACAGCTCTTGGATTGTTAGCTGCCATTCCAGCTGTCGTAGCCTATAATAAATTCAATACAGATTCTCAAAAATATTCTCAAAAACTAGAAAACTTCTCTAAAAAATTTTTAACAATTATCTAAATGGCTTTTAAACTTAATCGTTTATCAAAAGAACCAATTAGCGAAATCAACGTAACCCCTTTTGTTGATGTTATGTTAGTTCTTCTAATTATTTTTATGGTTACAGCTCCATTATTAACCGTTGGAGTACAAGTTGATTTACCAGAAAGTTCAGCTGACTCTCTTCCAGAGGAAGCAGAACCGCTTACTCTTTCTATTAATTCAAAAGGAGAGATTTTCATTCAAGAAGCAAAGGTTGAATTTGATAATATAATTGCAAAAGTATTAGCAGTCTCAAAAAATAGAACAGATACAAGAATTTATGTTCGAGGAGATAAAACTATAAATTATGGCAGAGTCCTTGAAATAATGGGATTGTTATCAGGCTCCGGCTTTACAAAAGTTGCATTGATTTCTGAACCATTAAAACAAAGGTAATTTAAAGTGAATAGGAGTTTAATTATATCTTCTGTTTTACATGGTGCTCTAATTTTTATTACAGCAATGAGTCTCCCTTTTTTAGCAAAAAAACCAATTGATATTCCTCCAGTAGTCTCAGTTGAACTAATACAAATTGCAGAAAAGACAAATATCCCTTTTGCACCTAAAGCAAAAAAAATAATTGAAAAAAAAAAGAAAAAGAAGTTGAAAGAAAAAGAAAAAAAATTAGTATCTGAACAAGCTCCTCCAAAAAAAGTTAAAAAATCAAAAACTAAAACCGTTGTTTCGTTAGATAACCAAAAAGAAAAAATTGATAACCAAAAACCAGAGGCTATCCCTCTACCGGATAAAACAGTTAAGAAAATCGAAAAGAAAAAAGAAACCAGACAAAATCCTGAAAAAGTAGATAATGAAGTAAAACAAGTATCAGAGTTCGAAAAAAAAGATTTATTTGATCCAAGCAACATAGCAGCTTTAATTGATAAATCTAAAATTGAGGAAATAGATAATATAAAGAAGAATAATGATATTACACAAGATCAAGATAGAAATATTGAGTCTAATAAACTAACTTTAAGTGAGGAAGATGCTTTAAAGGCACAAATTTTTGGTTGTTGGAGTATTCCACTAGGTTTGCCTTACAATGAGGATTTATTAGTTAGAATTAAATTAAAATTGGAGCCAGATGGATCGGTTGCAAAAACTGAAATATTAGATCATGCTAGAATGAATAAACCTGGTCAAGGGTTCTATAAAGTTTTAGCAGAAAGTGCTTTAAGAGCAGTTAAATTGTGTCAGCCGTTAAGAGTTCCAAATACAGGATATGAAAGATGGAAAGAATTACAATTAAATTTTGATGCAAGAGAGATGTTAGAAGGTTAAGATAAGTAAATGAAAAAAAAATTAATTTTTATATGTTTATTTTTAATAATTCCAATTAAGGTATTTGCTTTAATTGAAGTTGATATTACAAGAGGAAATTTAAACCCATTACCATTAGCAGTCTCACCGTTATCTATTGATGAAAATTCTAGAAAAAGCTTTGAAAAAATTCTTGATAAAGAGAATATTGGATCTGAGATTTCAATTATTGTTGAAAATAATTTAAGAACATCTGGCCTCTTTAATCCGTTAAACAAAGATGCATTTTTACAAGCACCAGATATTGCAAATTTAAAACCAAGATTTGAAGATTGGAATTTAATTAAAGCTCAAGCGTTGATCACTGGCAAAGTAACATATATTGATGAAAAATTAAGAGTTGAATTTAGATTATGGGACGTACTTGCAGGTAAAGAAATGATGGCACTTGCATTTACTACAGTTCCTAATAACTGGAGAAGAGTTGGACATATAATATCAGATAAAATTTATGAAAGACTAACAGGGGAAAAAGGATATTTTGATACTAGAATAATTTATGTTGCTGAAGAGGGTCCAAAAACACAAAGAAAAAAAAAATTAGCAATAATGGATCAAGATGGAGCTAATAATAAGTTTTTGACACTTGGAAATGAACTTGTATTAACTCCAAGATTTAATCCCACTAGTCAAATGGTTACATATTTGTCATACTTTAAAAATTTACCTAGAGTATATCTTTTAGATATTGAGACAGGGACCCAAGAGGTGGTTGGAGATTTTCCAGGGATGACATTTGCTCCAAGATTTTCTCCAGATGGTAAAAAAATAATAATGAGTTTTGCTAAAGATGGTAAGTCAGATATTTTTACAATGGACTTGGAAAACAGGATAGTTGAACGAATTACAAATCATCCTTCAATTGACACATCTCCATCTTATTCTCCAAATGGAAAATTCATTGCATTTAATTCTGATAGAAGTGGATACCAACAAATTTATATTATGAAAAATGATGGTAGTGATGTAAAGAGAATTTCATTTGGTAATGGGATTTATGGAACACCAGTTTGGTCTCCAAGAGGAGATCTAATTGCTTTTACAAAGTTGCATAGTGGAAAATTTTATATTGGCGTTATGAGAACTGATGGAACTGGGGAAAGACTATTAACCGAAAATTATTATCAAGAAGCCCCATCTTGGTCACCTAATGGTAGAGTCTTGATTTTTTATAGAGAAACAAAGACTAACGCAAAAGGTGAAGGATTTTCTGCTAAACTATGGTCTATTGATTTAACCGGATATAATGAGCGTTTAGTGACCACTCCAACTGATGCTTCAGACCCATCATGGTCATCTTTATTAAGTAATTAGTTAGTTAATTAATTGAAATATCTTGATTTTTAGACTTGAAACCTCTAATTAGTTGTGAAAAACTAGATAATTGAAATTAGCAGCAAGGAGCAATTTAATGATACTAAGCAAAATTTTTAAAAACACACTATTGTTATTAGCAGCATGCCTGGTGTTATCAGCCTGTGCAACAAAAAAAGAAGTAACTTCAACAGACATCCAAGGACAAATGCAAAGTGATGTTTATACTGGAACAGATACAGTGGAATATTTAGCCGATGGTGTTCCTGACAGAGTTTTTTTTGCAACAAACGAGTCAATTTTAACTACTGCTTCAAGAGAAACTTTAAGAGCTCAAGCAGCATGGTTGAGAAAAAATTCTAGCATCAACATAGTTTTAGAAGGACACGCTGATGAAAGAGGGACTAGAGAGTATAACTTAGCTTTAGGAGAGAGAAGAGCAAATTCAGCTAAGGATTACCTAATGACTTACGGAATTTCTTCAGACAGAATATCAGTTCTTAGTTATGGTAAAGAAAGACCAGTGGATGGTGGTTCAAGTCCATTAGCTTGGTCAAAAAACAGAAGATCAGTAACTGTTAAAGCAAATTAACAAAATTAATTTAAAGACCCTAAGGCTACAAGTTTTAGGGTCTTTTTTTTGCCATTTTTATAATCATAAACTAATTTTGTCATGAGGTTTTCATTAAAAATAATAATTCTAAACATATTTTTTATAATAAGCTTAATTTCTACTAAAATTTCTTTTGCAGATAATCATAATATTTATGAAACATTAGAAAATATACAGAATGATCTTAAAACTCTTGAAAGAGCAGTTTACTCAGGTTCAATTGAGATAAAAACTTCAAATAAAGAAAGTTCTAATGTTGAATTGGATGTTAATTCTGAAGATGTTCTTACAAGACATTTATTAAAATTATCAGAAGTAGAAGATCAATTTAGACAACTTACAAATAAATTTGAGGAAATAAATTTTAAATTAGATAAATTATCCAATAGATTGTCTAAAATTCAGGCTGACAATCAAATAAGATTTCAAGATATTGAGACATCAATGAACGCTGGAGCAACAACAAAGATGACATCAAAACCCAAAATAGAGTCTAACCAAATATTACCAGGCACTTCTCAACCTCAAGACCTTGGATCAATATCATATAAAGATACAGAAACTTCTGAAACATCTCAGCAGATCCAATCTGTCGACACAACAGCAACAGTTGTAACTGAAACTTTTCAAGCTGAGGAAAAAATACTTCCACAAGATTTATCACCAAAAAAACAATATGAGTTTGCTACTAGTTTCTTAAAAGTTGGAGACTATAGCACCGCAGAAAGGGCATTTAGAGAATTTGTTTTATCAAATAGAGAACATGAATTAGCAGGAAGTGCTCAATATTGGTATGCAGAAACATTTAGAATAAGACAACTTTATACTGATGCTGCATCAGCTTACCTAGAGGGTTATCAAAAATATCCAAAAGGGAATAAGGCTCCTATAAATTTATTAAAACTTGGTGTATCAATGGTTCAGATAGGAGAAAAAGATCAAGGTTGTAAAATGATTAATGGTGTTGAATTACAATACCCTAATGCAAATCAATCTGTAATTCAAAAAGCAAAGTATGAGTCAAAAAAATTTGAATGCACAAAACAAGACTCGTAAGTTTTTATTAGACAAATTAAAGGATAAACGCACTCTTCGAATTTATAAAAAATTTGAAAAGAATCTAAAAGTTAAAAAAAGTGTAATAGTGGCGGTATCAGGTGGTCCAGATAGTCTTGCACTTTCATTTTTGACAAAAATTTATTCTTTAAAAAAATCTTTAGATGTAAAATATTTTCTTGTTGATCATAGACTAAGAATAAATTCAACAACAGAAGCAAAAAGTGTTCAAAAACTTCTAAAAAATTTTTCTATTAATCTTAATATTTTAACATGGAAAGGATCTAAGCCAGAAAAAAACATCCAATCTATCTCTAGAGATAAAAGATATAAATTATTAATTAAAAAGGCTAATAAATTTAAAATAAAAAATATTTTATTAGGTCATCACTTAGATGATTTATTTGAAAATTTTTTTATTAGAATTTTAAGAGGAAGTGGTCTTAATGGATTAGTTTCATTAGATAAGGAGACACAAAGAGATACGGTTAATTTAATAAGACCTTTATTAGAAATTAACAAAAATGATTTAGTTTATTTAAGTAAGTATGTTTTCGGATCATATGTGAAAGATCCATCAAATAACAACGATAAATTTAAAAGAGTTAAAGTAAGAAATTTTATAAATCAATTAGGTTTAGAGGGATTAGATAAAAATAAACTTTTTTTAACAATTAGAAATTTGAAATTAGCCAATGAAAATATTAAATATTATGTTAAGGAAAATTTAGAAAAAAACATAACTATTTTGTCAACTAAAGATAAACTTATTTTAAAAAAAAATTTTTTTTCACACTCGGATGAAGTTGTGTTTAGATCATTTACAGACGTATTAAAAATTATTGGAAAAAAATATTATCCTGTTAGAGGAAAAAAAATAGATAAAATTTTACAGAGTGTAAAAGCAAAATCTCCATTAAAATTAACGTTAGGTGGTTGTGTAATTAAAAAAGTAAATGATACTATAATTGTGTCAAAAGAGACGTAAAATACAATTATTTAATGATATTTTGTCACTTGTTAAACTTACAATAATTCTTATCTTATACGTATGAATTTAAAAAATCTAGCTATGTGGGGCATCATTGTTTTTTTAACAATTGGTCTATACAATATGTTTAAAAATCCCCAATCAAATATAAGAGGTGGAAACCAAATCATATTTTCAGAATTTTTAACATCAGTCGAAAATGGTGAAGTTTTAAAGGTTGAAATACAGGGTAATAATATAAAAGGAGTTTACTCAAATGGAAACTCATTTTCTACATATTCTCCAAATGATCCAAATTTAATTGAAAAATTATCTGATAAGGGTGTGAGTATTTCAGCTGCACCTTTGGAAGAAAAAATGCCTTCATTGTTTGGTGTGCTACTCTCATGGTTTCCAATGTTATTACTAATCGCAGTATGGATTTTTTTTATGAGACAAATGCAAGGTGGAAAAGGTGGCGCTATGGGTTTTGGAAAATCAAAAGCCAAAATGATGAATGAACTCAAAGGGAAAGTTACTTTTAATGATGTTGCAGGAGTTGAAGAAGCTAAAGAAGAAGTTGAAGAAATAGTTGAATTTTTAAAAGATCCAAAAAAATTTAGTAGGTTAGGTGGAAAGATACCTAGAGGTGCATTATTAGTTGGACCTCCTGGAACTGGTAAAACATTATTGGCTAGAGCAATTGCTGGAGAAGCGGGCGTACCTTTTTTCACAATATCTGGGTCAGACTTTGTAGAAATGTTTGTTGGTGTTGGAGCATCAAGAGTAAGAGATATGTTTGAACAAGGTAAAAAAAATTCTCCATGTATAATATTTATTGATGAAATTGATGCAGTGGGAAGAAGTAGAGGTGCTGGCTTAGGTGGTGGAAATGATGAAAGAGAACAAACACTAAACCAATTGTTAGTTGAAATGGATGGTTTTGATACTAATGAAGGTGTGATTATAATTGCTGCAACTAACCGACCAGACGTTCTTGATCCGGCTTTATTAAGACCAGGTAGATTTGATAGACAAGTGGTTGTTTCTAATCCAGATATAATTGGAAGAGAAAAAATTTTAAAAGTTCACGTTAAAAAAATCAAAATGGCTCCAGATGTAAATTTAAGAACTATAGCTAGAGGTACGCCGGGATTTTCAGGAGCTGATCTTGCAAATTTAGTAAATGAGGCAGCTTTATTAGCGGCAAGAAAAAATAAAAGAATTGTGACTTTAACAGAATTTGAAGAAGCCAAAGACAAAGTAATGATGGGTGCTGAAAGACGTTCAATGGTAATGACTGAAGATGAAAAAAAACTTACAGCATATCATGAAGGTGGCCATGCTTTAGTATCGTTTAATATGCCTAGTTATGACCCAATTCACAAAGCTACTATTATTCCAAGAGGTAGAGCACTTGGTATGGTTATGAATTTACCAGAAAGAGACAAGCATGGATATTCAATTAAGTATTTAAAAGCTAGAATGGCAGTTTGTTTTGGTGGTAGAGTTGCCGAGGAAATAATTTTTGGAAAAGATGATATATCCACAGGAGCTGGCGGTGGAAGTGGATCAGATATAAATCAAGCAACTCAACTTGCTAGAGCAATGGTGACAAAGTATGGTATGAGTGAAGTAATGGGACCTGTAGAATATGGTGAAAATCAAGAGGAGGTATTCTTGGGTAGATCTGTTACTCAAACACAATCAGTTTCAGAAGAGACTTCCCAGAAAATAGACAAAGAAATAAGAAAACTAATTGACGAAGGTTACAATCAAGCAAAGAAAATATTAACTGAGAAAATAGATGATTTACACAAGATAGCTAAAGCGCTAATGACATATGAAACATTAACAGGTGAAGAAATTGAAAATATAATCAGTAAAAATTTATATCCAAAAGATAAAATAATTGAGAAACCTGAAGAAAACGATGATCAAAATTCAGCCCTAGGCGCTATGGGCTTGAAGCCAAAAATAGTTCATTAATATTAGATGACAAGATATTACACTAGAGTGTGTAATTTCTACTATGGCAAAGAGTCAAAAAAATTATTAAGTAAAAAAAATTCACTTCCTTTGAATGGTCTACAGGAAATATCCTTTGACCATATAGAATTAATAACAAGAAAATCAGAAAAAAAAATATTTTTTAAAGATATAAAAAAATTATCTAAATCACAACAAAAACAAGTAATTTTTGATCTTAAGAAAATTACATTAAAAAATAAAAATTTTTCAAATTTAAATTTTCAAAAGTTACCAAATATTATGGGAGTATTAAATCTTACACCAGATAGTTTTTCAGATGGTGGAAAATTTAATACAACAAGCAAAGGTATAAAACATGCATTTGAAATGATCAGAGATGGAGCTAATTTAATTGATGTTGGCGGTGAGTCAACAAGACCAGGGTCTAAAACCGTAAATCCAAAAAATGAGTGGAATAGAATTTATAGAATACTCAGACCAGTCTGCAAAAAAGTCCATGTATCATTAGATACTAGAAAATCAGAGTTAATGGAAAAAGGTATTAAACTAGGTGTTAAAATTATAAATGATGTGTCTGGATTAAATTACGATAAAAAAACCTTAAATATTTTAAAAAAATATCAAATTCCTCTCGTAATTCATCACTCAAAAGGTACCCCAGAAAATATGCAAATTAAACCCACTTATAAAAATGAATTATTAGATATTTACGATTTTTTTGAGAAGAAAATTAAAACTCTAAGATCTATTGGTATAGAACATGATAAAATAATTCTAGATCCGGGCATAGGTTTTGGAAAAAATTTGAAACATAATATGAATTTAATTAGAAAAATTTCTATTTTTCACAGCCTTGGTTTTCCTATACTTGTTGGAAATTCAAGAAAAAGATTTATTAAGGAAATTGCAAAAAAAAATGACTCTAAGAATAGAATTGGGGGAACAATTGCATCCTCTATATACTTGATGATGCAAGGAGTACAAATTTTAAGAATTCATGATGTAAACGAATTGATTCAAGGAGTAAAAGTCTTTAAAGAGTTATTGAAAAACTGATGGCAAAAAAATATTTTGGAACTGATGGAATTAGAGGTCCAGTTAATAGTAAGAATATTAATGGTGATATGTTTTTTAAATTTGGCTTAGCGTCGGGAACTTACTTTAGATCACAAAAAAAAATTAAACAAACAGCAATAATTGCAAAAGATACTAGACTTTCTGGCTATACTTTAGAACCTGCGCTGGTCTCAGGATTAACATCTGCAGGTATGCATGTTTATACGTTAGGACCTTTACCTACAAATGGTTTGGCAATGCTAACAAAATCAATGAAGGCAAATATGGGAATTATGATCACAGCCTCACATAATCCACATCAAGATAATGGATTAAAACTATTTGGTCCTGACGGAATGAAATTGTCCGATAAAATTGAAAAAAAAATAGAAAGTATGATTGATAAAAAAGTTTCAATTCATTTGTCTCAAGCTCAGAAATTAGGAAGAGTAAAACGATTAGAAACTGGGACAAAAGATTATATAAAAATTTTGAAAAAAAATTTTACTAAGGATTTTAATCTAAGAGGTTTAAGAATTGTTATTGATTGCGCAAATGGTGCGGGATACAAAGCTGGTCCAGAATTATTAAAATCATTAGGTGCAAAAGTAATTACAATTGGTATAAAACCAAACGGGCTTAACATAAATAAAAAATGTGGCTCAACTTATCCCAACAAAATCAAGTTTGCTGTAAAAAAAAACAAAGCACATTTAGGCATTTCTTTAGATGGTGACGCTGATAGAATTATTATGTGTGATGAAAAGGGAGATATTATTGATGGTGATCAAATAATTGCAGCTTTGGCAAAAAGGTGGAAATTAAAAAAAATGTTGAAAGGTGGTGTGGTCGGAACTTTGATGTCAAACTATGGATTAGAAAAATTTTTTAAAGTTGAAAAAATTAAATTTATAAGGGCAAATGTAGGTGACAGATATGTAAAAGAAAAAATGCAAAAAAATAAATTTAATTTAGGTGGTGAACAGTCTGGTCATATTATTCTAGGAAAGTTTGCAACAACAGGAGATGGATTACTTGTTGCATTAGAAGCATTGTTTGCAATCAGAAAAGGAAAAAAAGCCAGTACTTTCTTTAACAAATTTAAAAAGACCCCACAAATTTTAAAAAATATAGAAGTAAAAAACAAAGATATAATAAATTATCCAGATATAAAAAAATCCATAAAAATTGCAGAAAAATTAATAAAGGGTCAGGGACGAATATTGGTTAGAAAATCAGGCACTGAGTCTAAAATAAGAGTGATGGGCGAAAGTGAAAACAAAGAATTATTAAATAGATGTGTAGATTTAATCCTAAAAAAAATTAAGTAAATTGAAAACTAGATCTAAGGTATTAATTATAGCAGGTTCAGATTCATCTGGTGGAGCAGGCATACAAGCAGATATAAAAACAGTCACAGCGTTAGGATCTTATGCAATGACTGCAATTACAGCAGTCACAGCTCAAAATACCTTGGGTGTAAAATCAATAGTTGCTATTGATCCTAAGGAAATATCAAATCAGATAATGTTTAGCTCAAGAGATATAAATCCTGATGCAATTAAAATTGGTATGTTACATTCGACAAAAGTAATAGATACAGTTGTTAAATCTATTAAAAATATAAAGATAAAAAAAATTGTGCTTGACCCTGTGATGGTAGCAAAAGGTGGCACCAAACTAATAGATGAAAAAGCAATTAAATCACTTAAGTCAAAATTGATTAATAAAGTATTTTTGATTACTCCAAATATTCCAGAGGCAGAAATTCTAACAAAAACTAAAATAAAGACAAAGGAAGATATGATTTTTGCAGCAAATAAATTAATAGAGTCAGGCGCTAAAAATGTTTTAATCAAAGGAGGACACTTAAAAAATAAATTTGTTTACGACATATTAGTAAATAAGTTTGAAATTAAAATTTTTAATAGTCTCAGATATAAGACTAAAAATACTCACGGTACAGGATGCACCTTATCTAGCGCTATAACTACTTTTTTATCATGTGGAAAACCAATAAAGAAATCTTGTGAGCTTGGAATTAAATATGTAAATTCTGCCATAAAAACAAATCCAAAATATGGAAAAGGACATGGTCCAATTAACCACATTAATACAATTAGTATAAACAGAAAATTTAGATAATGAAAAATATAGTTGTTGTTGGTTCTCAATGGGGAGATGAGGGAAAAGGAAAAATTGTTGACTGGCTCTCTGAACAAGCAGATGTTGTAATTAGATTTCAAGGAGGACATAATGCTGGTCATACGCTGGTAATTGATGGTATAATTTATAAGTTAAGATTACTACCTTCAGGAATAGTAAGAAAAGATAAAGTTTCAATTATTGGAAATGGAGTAGTAGTTGATCCTTGGGCATTACTTGAAGAAATAGAGGAAATAAAATCAAAAGGAGTTAATGTTACAACTGATAATTTTATAATCTCTGAAGCCGCAAATTTGATTTTACCATTTCATAGAGAAATGGACGAAATTAGAGAAGATGCTGCTGGCAAAAGTAAGATTGGAACTACTAGAAGAGGAATTGGCCCAGCTTACGAAGATAAAGTAGGCAGAAGATCGATCAGAGTTATGGATTTAAGATCTGAAAAAAATTTAGATGAAAGATTGGAGTCTGTGCTAATCCATCATAATGCGATTAGAAAAGGTCTAGGAAAAAAAATTTTTCAAAAAGAGCAATTGAAATCCAATTTACTTAAAATCGCACCTCAAATATTACAATATTCACAACCAGTATGGCTCAAGATTGACGAATTTAAAAAACAAAAAAAAAAAATTTTATTTGAAGGCGCTCAAGGAATTTTACTTGACGTAGATCATGGGACTTATCCGTATGTTACATCTTCAAATACAGTTGCTTCAAGTGCCGCAACAGGAACAGGATGTGGCCCTAACTCAATAAATTATGTTTTGGGAATTACTAAAGCTTACACAACTAGAGTTGGAGAAGGTCCTTTTCCAACAGAATTAACAGATGATATTGGGGAATTATTGGGAACGCGTGGTAAAGAATTTGGGACTGTAACTAGTAGAAAAAGAAGATGTGGTTGGTTCGATGGGGTGCTTGTTAGACAAACAATAAAAATTTCTGGTATTGATGGAATAGCGCTAACAAAATTGGATGTTCTTGATGAATTGGATGAAATCAAAATGTGTGTTGAGTATAAACTTGATGGAAAAAAAATAGACTATTTACCTGCTGCTGTTGAAGATCAGTTAAAAATTGAACCAGTTTACAAAACATTTCCAGGATGGAAAACTTCAACTAATGGAACAAAAAATATGGATGCATTACCAGAAAATGCAAAAAATTATATTTATGCTTTAGAAGATTTTATTGGAGCAAAAGTATCAAGCGTCTCTACTAGTCCAGAACGAGATGATACTATCTTAGTAGAAAATCCTTTTGATATTTAATTAACTGGTAATAGATTTTTAGATTTTGCCAAAAGAAGCATATGTTTTTGTAGTTTTTCAAATGCCTTATTTTCTATTTGACGAACTCTTTCTCTGCTAATTTTGTATTTTTTGCTCAAATCTTCTAATGTCGTAGGATCATCATTAAGTCTTCTTGAATACAAAATTTCTCTTTCTCTATCATTTAATACTTTAATTGAATTTTTTAATAAATCTTTTCTCTGCTCCATTTCTTCTTGATGTGCAAATTTTAAGTCATGGTCTAATTCTTTATCTACCAACCAATCTTGCCATTCATCTCCATCTTCGCCAACTTGAGCATTTAAAGAAAACTCTTTACCAGAGAGCCTTCTATTCATTGAAACAACCTCTTCTTTGCTTACATCTAATTTGTTAGCTATTTCATTTACGTGTTCGTTTCTTAAATCACCCTCAGTTTGAGGTGCAATTTGATTTTTAATTTTTTTTAAATTAAAAAATAGCTTTTTTTGCGCTGTAGTTGTTCCAATTTTTACTAAACTCCATGATCTTAATATGTACTCTTGGATAGAGGCTTTAATCCACCACATTGCATAAGTCGCAAGTCTAAAACCTTTTTCTGGCTCAAATTTTTTTACTGCTTGCATAAGACCTACATTTCCCTCTGATATCATTTCATTTACAGGTAGACCGTATCCTTTGTATCCCATTGCAATTTTAGCAACTAATCTTAAATGACTTGTAACTAATTTTTCTGCAGCTTTAACATTTCCAGTTGTTTTCCAGTTTTTTGCCAACATATATTCCTCTTCAGCTGCAAGCATAGGGAACTTTTTAATTTGTTCCAAATACGCTGAAAGTCCTCCCTCGTTAGTAAGGGCTGGTAGGTTATTGTTATATGTTGTGCTCATGGCTGTATTTATTTAATTAAGTATAATAATTTTTCAATGATTTATTCGTCAGTATTTTTAAGCATTTTTAATAAATTATTTAGTTCTTTTGGCAAATTTGAGGAAAAAATCATTTCTTTGTCTGTTTTAGGATGAACAAACCCTAATGTTTTTGCATGTAAGAATTGTCTTTTCAATTTAGAAATTAAATTTTCTAATCCAGTATCAACATTCTTTAACTTTTTATATTTTTTTTTATATTTATCATCTCCTACTATGCTATTTCCCATATAAGTCATGTGGACACGTATTTGATGGGTTCTTCCAGTCTCTAATTTACATTCTATTAAACTTAATGTTGGTGTTTTATTATTTTCAAAGATTTTTAGAGTTTTATAATTTGTTATTGCACGCTTTCCCTTAGATCGACTAACCTCCATCAGTTGTCTATTTTTTGAGCTTCTAGTTATGAAAGTATCAATTTTACCAGAAGAAGGTCTTAGTTTTCCCCAAATTAGAAGTTGATAAACTCTTGTTATAGAATGGTCACTAAATTGTTTAGATAAACTCTCATGTGTTTCATTATTTTTTGCTACAACAACTAATCCGGATGTATTTTTATCTATTCTATGAACTATGCCGGGTCTAAGTTCGTCACCAATATTTGAAAGAGAATCTTTATCATAATTCATTAAAGCATTGACAATTGTTTTGTCATAATTCCCAGCTCCAGGGTGCATAATTATTCCAGCGGGTTTATTAATTACCAATAAATCCTCATCTTCATAAATAATATCTAATTTAAATTCATAAGGCTTTAGTGAAGCTTCTTCAGGTTCTGGAATATTAAGACTTAATTGATCACCAGTAACAACTTTTTTTGATGGGGTTATAACAATCTTATTATTTAATTTTAGTTTATTTTTTAGGATTAAGTTTTTAATTCTAGTTCTGCTAATTAAATGTTCACGTTTATTTATTATTATATCAACCCTTAGATTGTTTTCACTTTCTTCAACAATAAAATTAATGTTTTTTTCCATAAAATGTAATATTAATACTATATGCGCTTGTAGCTCAACTGGATAGAGCGCCTGACTTCGGATCAGGAGGTTCTGGGTTCGACTCCTAGCAGGCGCGCCAATTATTTATTCTCCAATATTAATTAGTGTGCCTTTATCTCTTGCTTTATCAAAAGAATAATAAAACAATGATATTGCCATGATTAGATATAAAGCATTTAAACAAAGTGCTTGTACAATATTTTCATAATTTACTATTTGATTGACAAGTATATTTCTAGTTTCTTCAAATATATAAACTAGTGGAAGTGCATAGGCTATTGATTGAAAAATTTCTGGAAGTGTTTCAACAGGATAATAAATACATCCAAAGGGAGCTAATAAAAACATAGTAGACCACGCGATATTTTCAAATGATGGCCCAAATCTTAACAAACCTGCTGATACAAATAATCCAAGTGTAATTCCAAAAATATATAAACTTAAAAAAAGAAAAGCTAATGGCAAACCTAAATCCAATAAAGAAATTCCAAAAATAGGAGAAGTTAGTAATATTGCAGGCACCAAACCTATTAAAGCTCTTATTAATGCCGTGATGACTAACGATGTAATAATTTCACTAATCTTCATCGGAGCAATAAAAAGATTTGTAAAATTTCTACTCCATATTTCCTCTAAAAATAACATATTAAAACCTATGCTAGTCCTAAATAAAAAGTCATAAAGAATTGCACATGAAAGTATCACACCAACTGCACCGTTATAGTAGGTACTATGTTCTGCAAAAAAATTTGAAATAAAACCCCATAAAGTAATCTGAATAGATGGCCAGTAAATTAAATCTAATATTCTAGGAAACGATCTTGAGATTAAATAAAAGTGTCTTAAAAAAAGACCATATATTCTAGTTAAGTTCATTTCTATTTCTCACAAGCTCTAAAAACACTTCTTCTAAGTTTTTTCTTCCATGTTTTTTAATTAAATCATTTGGAGTACCTCTATCAATAATATTACCATCTTTCATCATCAGTACTGAACTGCACAGTCTTTTAACTTCATCCATATTATGTGAAGCTAACAATACTGCTATTTTTTTTTCTTTTTTGTAATTTTCCAAAAATGTTCTTATAAAATCACCAGTTTCAGGATCTAAAGATGCCGTAGGCTCATCAAGTAAAAGTATCGTAGGATCGTTAATTAATGCTTTTGCTAAGCTAACTCTATTTTTTTGACCAGAAGAAAGTTCTCCTGTAACTTTATCTAGTAGCTGATTTAATCTTAGTTTGTCCGACAGATAGTCAATTTGTTCATTTAAATTTTTAATATTATATAATTTTCCATAAACAATTAAATTTTGCTTAACTTTAAGTTTTTTTGGTAACTCAATATATGGAGAAATAAAATTCATTTTATGGAGAAGTGAAATTTTATTTTTTTCAATATCTACTCCATTAATTAATACTTTTCCACTAGTTGGTTTTAATAAACCTAGTATCATTCCAATTGTAGTAGTTTTACCGCTACCATTTGGACCTAGTAAGCCAACAATTTCATTTTCGTTAATTTTAAAATTTATACTACTAACAGCTTGTTTTGATTTGTATGATTTAGACAGATTAATCACTTCAATTGAATTTTTCATCTAGTATTTAGAAGCTCTATTTAATCTATCGTTTATTGTTTTGCCGATACCAATATTTGGAATTTTTTCTACTGCAATCATCTTATAACCATCTTTTTTAATTTTTCTTAATATCGAATATAAATTTTTAGCAGCCTCTTTAAGATTTTTCTTTTTACTTAAATAATAATAATTTTTAGAATTAATATTTCTTTTTTTAATCAAAACAAAAGCCTCATTTGACTTAGATTTTTTTACATTTACTCTCAATGGTACCCCAGGAGAGTAGTGTAATGGGAATTGACCTGGTGCAATTTTTTTTTTTGAATTGATATTTATTGAAATCTTTTTCTTTAATATTTTTTCAATTTTAGAGATTTCAAGACCTCCAAACCTTAATAGCGTTGGTTTATTAGTTAGATTAATGATAGTTGATTCAACACCTATATTACATTTACCTCCATTTAATACATATTTAATATTTGATCCAAATTCTTCCTTAACATCAGAAGCTTGTACCGAACTTAATTTTGTTGATATATTTGCACTTGGTGCAGCCAGTGGATAATCTAAATTTTTAAGCAATTTTCTAAATAAAGAATGTTTTGGAAATCGAACAGCAAGACTTTTTTGTTTGTTAGTTGCAAATTTAGAAATTTTACTATTTTTTTTGACACTAAGTACATAGGTTATTGGCCCAGGGGAAAATCTCTTATAAAGCTTTTTAAAATTATCATTAATATTACAATCTTTTTTAAGTTCATTCATATTGTAATAATGAATAATTAAGGGGTTATTAGATGGTCTTTTTTTAAGCTTAAATATTTTTTTTACAGCTTTGTTTGAATATGCATTTCCTGCTAATCCGTATACTGTCTCGGTTGGCACAGCTATACAATCGTCATTATCTAAATATTTCTTTGCTTTTTTGATATTTGATTGAATAGTTTTCATGTATTAATAATTATTATATGAAAGATAAAAATTTACCACATGATAATATCTCAAGTTCACTTGAGGAACTAACAGATCAAGCAAATCAAATAATAGAGTCTTTAGAAAATGAAAAAGATCTAAACAATTCAATTGAAAGTTATCAACAATTGTTAAAATTAAATAAGATTATTGAAAAAGAATTTAATAAAAATTTCAAATCAATAAGTGATGAAACAAATAAAAAAGTTAAAAAAATTATTAAAAAGAAATGAAGACTCAGCTTAATAAGATTGCAAAAGATACAAATATTTTTTTAAGAGATTTTCTTAATAAACAGAACAATTCTAAATTAATTTTAGCTATGAAGTATGGTTTATTTCCTGGGGGAAAAAAGATTAGATCCAAAATTTTAATCGATATTGGTTCAATGATGTCTATTGATTATAATACATTAATAGCAATTGGAGCAGCAGTTGAGTGTATTCATGCATATACTCTTATTCATGATGATTTACCATGTATGGATGACGATAAAATTAGAAGAGGAAAGCCATCAACTCATATTAAATTTGGAGAGTCTACTGCAATATTAGCTGGAAATTCTCTTCAAACAATGGCATGTGAAATTTTAACAAGCTCCAAGTTAAAGATTGGTGATAAAATTAAAATTGAATTAATAAAAAAATTATCAGAGTGCTCTGGTCATTTGGGGGTAGCTGGAGGTCAGTACTTGGATCTTAGTTATGAAAAAAGAAAAGTATCTAAAAAAAAAATTATTGATATGGAGATTAAAAAAACTGGAAAATTATTTAGTTTCTGCTGTGTTGCTCCTGCGATAATCAAAAAAAAAGATAATCAAGAAATCAAATTCTTTGAAAATTTAGGCTCTAAAATTGGTCTTTTGTTTCAAATAGCTGATGATTTGATAGATTTTCATGGCAATTCCAAAAGTGCTGGAAAACAAACCGGAAAAGATCAAAAAAAAGGAAAAGCGACACTTATAAGTTTAATGGGATATACTAAAGCAGTTAAATATTGTGATAGAATAATAATTGATACTAATAAAACTTTAAAAAAATATGGTTCAAAATCAAAAAATATAAAGGATACATTAGAATATATTTTAAAAAGAGATAGATGACACAAAATTATAAATTTTTAGATAATATTAATTTTCCATCTGATTTAAGAAAAATTTCAGAAAAAGATTTACAAAAAGTTTCTGATGAAGTTAGAAAAGAAATGATCAGTGCAGTTTCTGAAACTGGAGGACACCTTGGCGCTGGTTTAGGTGTTGTTGAGCTGACAGTTGCTCTTCATTATGTTTTTGATACTCCAAATGATAAATTAATATGGGATGTTGGCCATCAATCTTATCCGCATAAAATTATAACAGGTAGAAAAAAAAAAATTAGAACATTAAGACAAGGTGATGGATTATCAGGTTTTACAAAAAGATCAGAAAGTGAGTATGACCCATTTGGTGCAGCCCATAGCTCAACTTCTATATCTTCTGCATTAGGAATTGCAGAAGCAAATAAATTAGCAAACAAAACCTCAAATGTAATAGCTGTAATTGGGGATGGTGCAATAAGTGCAGGTATGGCGTATGAGGCTATGAATAATGCAGGAGCATCTAAAACTAAAATGATTGTCATATTAAATGATAACGATATGTCTATTGCTAAACCAGTGGGTGCCATGAGGACCTATTTAGCAAAATTATTTACAGGAAAAATTTATTTTAGTCTTCGAGAAACCTTGAAACTTATTACATCTGCATTCTCAAAGAGATTTAGTGCAAAAGCTGGTAAAGCTGAAGATTTTTTAAGATCAGCAGTTACTGGTGGTACCTTATTTAGCTCATTAGGTTTTTATTACGCTGGTCCTATAGATGGTCATGATCTAAATGATTTAATTCCAATTTTAAAAAATGCAAGAGACTCAAAACACGAAGGCCCAATAATGATACATGTCAAAACACAAAAGGGTAAAGGTTATTCTTATGCGGAAAAAGCCACAGACAACTATCATGGTGTTTCAAAATTTAATGTTGAAACGGGAGAACAGATTAAAAGTATTAGCAATCTACCAGTTTACACAAAAGTATTTGCTAATACGTTAGTGAAACATGCTCAAAAAGACAGTAAAATTGTTGGAATAACAGCTGCGATGCCTGGTGGCACAGGAATGGATATTTTTGGAAAAGAATTTCCAAAAAGAATGTTTGATGTTGGAATTGCAGAACAGCATGCTGTAACTTTTTCAGCAGGTTTAGCTACTGAAGGGTATAAGCCTTATGCGGCAATTTACTCTACTTTTTTACAAAGAGCTTATGATCAAGTCGTTCATGATGTGGCAATTCAAAGTCTGCCAGTAAGATTTGCAATAGATAGAGCAGGATTGGTCGGTGCAGATGGATCTACGCATGCAGGCTCATTTGATATCACTTATTTATCAACACTACCAAACTTTATCGTAATGGCTGCAAGTGATGAAGCTGAATTAGTAAAAATGATTAATACATCAGTAGATATAAATGACAAACCTTGTGCTATTAGATATCCAAGAGGAAATGGTGTTGGACTTGAATTACCTTCAATTGATGAAAAAATTGAGGTAGGTAAAGGAAGAATTATTCAAGAAGGTAAGCAAGCTTGCATTTTAAGTTTGGGAACAAGACTGCAAGAATGTAAATTGGCAGCTGAGGAATTAAATAGCAAAGGTGTATCAACAACAATTATTGATGCCAGATTTGCAAAGCCATTGGATAGAGAACTTATTTTAAAGTGTGCTCGAGAACATGAAGTTATGATTACTATTGAAGAGGGATCGATAGGTGGTTTTGGTTCTCATGTTAAGAATCTTTTAGCTGAAACAGGTGTTTTTGACAAAGGATTAAAGTTTCGATCAATGACATTACCAGATACTTTTATTGACCAAGATACTCCAAAAAAAATGTATGAATTAGCAGGCTTGAGCTCATCACAAATCTCAAAAAAAATATTGGATATCTTATTTACAAAAGATTCTATAAAGGTTGTAAAAAATTAGCACTAGTTACATTGTGCTTTGTGCATCAGATAGTGATCTAATAAAACACAATTCATCATTGCTTCTCCAACTGGAACCGCTCTAATTCCAACACAAGGGTCATGTCTTCCTGTAACTGAAATAGTGGTATTTTTTCCAAATTTATTAATTGTTTTTCTAGTTGTTAAAATTGAAGATGTGGGTTTTACCGCAAAAGATGCAATAATCTCTTGGCCACTGGATATACCTCCTAAAATTCCACCAGCATTATTACTATTGAATTTTAATCTTTTACCTTTTTGAGAAATTTCATCTGAATTTTGTTCACCACTTAATTGTGCCGAGTTCATTCCAGAGCCAATGTTTACTCCTTTAACAGCATTTATACTCATTAAACTTGAAGCTATGTCAGAATCTAATTTTGAGTAAATTGGCGCACCAAGTCCAGCAGGTATACCTCTTGCTCTTATTTCTATTATTGCCCCACATGAAGATCCAGATTTTCTAACACCTAGCAAATATTTTTCCCAAATTTTTATCATTGATTTATCAGGGCAGAAAAAAGGATTTTTAGTAATTATTTTATCATTCCACTCATTAGTATCACAACCTAATATTCCTAATTGAGTGACAGCGCCAATTACTTGAAATTTTTTTCCCAATTTTTTTTGTAAAACTATTTTGGCAATTGCACCAGCTGCAACTCGCGAAGCAGTTTCTCTAGCAGAGGATCGTCCTCCTCCTCTATAGTCTCTTATTCCATATTTTTTGAAATAAGTAAGATCTGCGTGTCCTGGTCTAAATTTATCTTTAATATTTCCATAATCTTTTGATCTCATATCTTTGTTATAAATAATCATAGATATGGGTGTTCCAGTAGTTTTTCCCTCGAAGACACCAGATAGTATCTGAACTTTATCGTCTTCTTTTCTTTGAGTGGTAAATTTAGATTGTCCTGGTTTTCTTTTGTTTAATTCTTTTTGAATATCTTGCTCTTTTAAGTAGATATTTGGTGGGCACCCATCTACAATACAACCTATTGCTGGACCATGAGACTCTCCCCAAGTAGTAAAACGAAATAGCTTTCCAAATGTATTAAATGACATTATTTATATTATATAGATTATTTTGTTTAAATTATGAATCAAAAAAACTCACTTGGGCTTAATAGTTGTTTTTTAGATCTGAAAGATCCAATGCAGTTATTCAAAGTTTGGATGGATGAGGCTAAAAAAACTGAGCCTAATGATCCAAATGCAGTTGCATTAGCAACATCTAATAAGAAAAATTTGCCTTCTGTAAGAATGGTTTTGCTTAAAGACTTTAATGAAAATGAATTTGTTTTTTATACAAATTTAAACAGTCAAAAAGGTATTGAGTTAAAAGAAAATCCCAATGCATCCATGTGTTTTCATTGGAAAAGTCTTTTAAGACAGGTAAGAATTAGCGGATCGGTATCATTAGTATCTGATAAAGTTGCTGATCAATATTATAATACAAGGGGCTATGAAAGCAGAATAGGAGCTTGGGCATCTAAACAAAGCAAAGTTTTGAGTAGTAGAGATGAATTAATAAATTCAATAGAGGACTACAAAAAAAAATTTGATGATCAAAATAATGTTCCAAGACCTTCAAACTGGTCTGGTTGGAGTTTATCACCTTTAACAATTGAATTTTGGCTTGATGGTGATAGCAGAATACATGAAAGACTTAAGTATTCTAAAGATAGCAATGGAATTTGGACACAATCACTTTTGAGTCCTTAAAAATTTCTAGTTAAACTAAAAGATGTTAGATTTTTAAAAATATTTTTATCTTTTGATTCCTCAAAAACTGTTAAAGCGTTTGACGCAAGATTAATATAGTGCTGAGCTTTTTGGTAACATTCTTCAATAATTTTATATTTTTTGATTAAAGAAATTGTTTTTTCAAAATCATCTTTATCTCTTATTTCTTTACTAAAAATTTCCTTCAAATTTTCTTTTTCGATTGAATCTAATTTTTGAAAAAGTAAAATTATTGGTAAAGTAATTTTTCCCTCAAAAAAATCTTGACCAACTGTTTTTCCAAACATTTTAAGTTCTGAATTATAATCAAGTGTATCATCAGCAATTTGAAAAGTAAGTCCAAGATTTCTTCCATAAAATTCTAAAGCATCTTTTTCTTTGTTTTCTACATCTGATAATATTGCACCAACTTTTGTTGATGCTGCAAATAACTCAGCTGTTTTTGCTGATATTATTTTTAAATATGTTTCTTCAAGCATATCAACTTCCCCTTTATGTTGAAGCTGTAAAACTTCTCCTTGAGCAATTTTAGATGATGTAGAAGATAGTAATTTTAAGACTTCTAAATTTCCATCTTCTACCATCATTTCAAAACATCTACTTAACAAATAATCACCAATTAAAACTGAGGAATGATTACCCCAAATTTCATTCAAAGTTTCTTTACCTCTTCTAATAATCCCCTCATCAATCACATCATCGTGCATCAAGGTTGCGCTATGTATCAATTCAACACAGGCTGCTAAATTAACGTCTCTAGATCCCTTTGAATATCCACATAATTTTGCTGAGCCAAGTGTTAATAAAGCTCTTAATCTTTTCCCACCAGTTTTGATATGATACTCAGTCATTTTTTTGACTAACTCCACATCACTATTTAGTTTTAATTTTATTTTTTCCTCAGTTAATACAAGTTTATCTTCAACAGATTCTTTGAGCTGAAAATAAGAGTTATTTATTTGATTTTTAAGCTGTATTACTGTTCCCATAATTTTATTAAGTTAATATAATTAGGTTTTATATCTTACTTATCAATTGACGCACCTTTTTCTTCAATTATAAGTAACCTTATAATCAATTAATAATTCTATAAGGAATAAAAATGTTCTCTTTTTTTAAAAAGAAAAAGATAGTTGCCCACATAAAATTGAATGGAGTTATTGGGAACGCTGGAAAATTCAAACAAGGGATTGACTTTGCTGGTCAAGAAGAACTCATTAAAAAGGCTTTTTCTCTTAAAAAAGCTCATACTGTAGCTATTACGATCAATTCACCTGGTGGCTCACCAGTACAATCACATTTAATTTATAGTTTTATAAGACAAGAAGCAAAAAAAAATAAAAAAAAGGTTATAGTGTTTGCAGAAGATGTAGCTGCTTCTGGAGGTTATTTAATTTCTTGTGCTGGCGATGAAATTTATGCAAATTCAAGTTCAATAATTGGATCAATAGGAGTAATTTATTCTTCATTTGGCTTTACTGAATTAATTAAAAAAATAGGTGTTGAGAGAAGAGTTCATACCGCAGGAAAAAATAAAAGTACATTGGACCCATTTCTTGAAGAAAAAAATGAAGATATTGATAGATTAAAAAAAATCCAATTAAATTTACACAAAGATTTTATTGATGTTGTAGAAAAAAGTAGAGGATCAAAACTAGATAAATCTGGAGTTGAACTTTTTTCAGGAGAATTTTGGTCAGGAAGTAAGGCAAAAGATTTAGGATTGATAGATGGAATTGGTAACTCACATGAAATTTTAAAAGAAAAATTTGGAGACGATGTAGTAATTAAAAAATTTGAAAAAACAAAAGGTTGGTTAAGTCAAAAACTTTCTTCATCAAATAATCAAGTAGATCAATTAGCAAATATTCTGGACGAAAGGTCAATTTGGCAAAGATATGGTTTCTAAAATAAAAAAACCAAAACAAAAAAAACAAACATTTCAAGAAACAATTTTAAATCTTCAAAAATTTTGGAGTAAAAAAGGATGTATTGTTTTGCAACCTTATGACATGGAAGTGGGCGCAGGTACATTTCATCCAGCAACAACTCTCAGATCTCTTGGGCCAAAACCATGGAAAGCAGCTTATGTTCAACCTTCGAGAAGACCAACAGATGGAAGATATGGAGATAATCCGAATAGATTACAACATTATTATCAATTTCAAGTTTTAATTAAACCTTCACCAGAAAATATAAAAAAATTATACCTTAATAGTTTGTCAGTTATTGGTATCGATCATAACGAACATGATGTTAGATTTGTTGAAGATGATTGGGAAAGTCCAACTTTAGGTGCGGCAGGTTTAGGATGGGAAGTTTGGTGTGATGGAATGGAAATAACACAATTCACTTATTTTCAACAGATGGCAGGCTTCGAATGCAAACCTGTTTCGGTTGAAATTACTTATGGATTGGAAAGAATTTGCATGTTTACCCAACAACGCAAAAATGTTTACGATTTATTATGGAATGATGAGGGAGTAAAGTATCAAGATGTTTTTCATCAAGCAGAAAAAGAATTTTCAGCATACAATTTCGAGCATGCAAATATTGATAATTTATTTAAAATTTTTGATATGTATGAGATGGAAGCAAAATCTCTTGTTGAAAAAAATATTTCATTACCTGCATATGATCAGTGCTTGAAGGCAAGTCATGTATTCAATATTTTAGATGCCAGAGGTGCCATAAGTGTTGCTCAAAGAGCCGGATATATAGGAAGAATTCGAGATATCACTAAAGCTGCCGCAGGAATTTGGTTAAATAGTCAAAGTTAAATGTCAGAATTTTTCTTAGAATTATTTAGTGAAGAAATACCTTCATCACTCCAAAAAAAATTACGAGAAGATTTGATAGGTAGTTTTAAAAAATTTTTCAATGAAAGATTGATTTCTTACAAAAAAGGCTCATCTTTTTCTACACCCAATAGATTAATAATTTTGTTTGAGGGCCTACAAAAACAGGTAGTTTTAAAATCTGAAGAGATTAAAGGACCAAATATAAATGCACCTGAAGTAGCATTAGAAGGATTTATAAGATCAAACAATATTTCTAAAAACGATCTTTATAAAAAAATAATAGATAACAAAGAGTTTTTTTTTTTTAAAACTAAATTAAAAAAACTTAATACATATGAATTATTAGAGGAATTTATCCCCAAAACATTAGAAAAGATTCAATGGAAAAAGTCAATGAAATGGGGCAATTATAATTTAAAATGGGGTAGACCATTAAAGTCAATACTTGCTATTTATGATAAGAAAAAACTAACTTTCGATTTTCATCATTTACGTTCATCAAACACAACTTTTATTGATAAAGAATTTGAAGAAAACAAAAAAATTTTTATTAACTTTAAAGATTACAATAAATTTTTTAAAAAACTTAATATTATTGTAGATCAAGAGTTAAGAAAAAATTTAATTGAAAAAAAATTTAATGAAATTTTAGCCAAAAAAAATATCAGAATTAAAAAAAACACGAAATTACTTGATGAGGTAGTAGATTTAACAGATCAACCAAATGTATTGCTTTGTGAATTTGATAGAAAATTTCTAAATATTCCAAAAGAAATTCTAATAATAACTATGCAAAATCATCAAAAATACTTTCCGACTTTTGATAATAAAGGAAATATTACAAATGAATTTTTAGTTGTAACAAACAAACAAGATAAAAAAGGGTTTATTAAATTAGGTAATGAGAGAGTTGTAGAAGCAAGATTAAGCGATGCTGAGTTTTTTTGGTTAAAAGATAAATCTCAAAATTTAGTTAAAAAAGTTTCAAAGTTAAAATCTATGAATTACTTTAAAGGACTAGGCACATATTTTGACAAAGTACAACGTATGAAAAAACTTGGAGGGATGCTATCAGATGAGTTATTGATAAGTAAAGAAAAAGTAGAACTATCAGCTTCAGTTTGCAAAGTTGATTTAGTATCTGAACTTGTAGGAGAATTTCCTGAACTTCAAGGAATCATGGGAGGTTATTTTGCCGAGGCTCAAGGATTTGAAAAAGATGTATCACTAGCAATAAGCGAACAATATTTACCAATAGGTTCAGAATCAAAAATACCAAAAAAACCATATAGTATTGCATTATCATTAGCTGATAAAATAGACACTTTAGTTGGCTTTTTTGGGATAAATCAAAAGCCAACAAGTTCAAAAGATCCTTATGCTTTAAGAAGATTAGCACTTGGAATAATTAGAATAATTGCTCAAAATAAAAAAGATTTTAAAATTCGAGATTTAATAAGTTATTCATCAAGCTTATATGCTGATCAAGGCTTTGAATTTGAAAACAAGTATTTGCAGATAGAATTATCAGAATTTTTAATGGAAAGATTAAAGTTTTTCATGAAAGAAGAAACAATTCGTCATGATATAATTCAAGCATCAGCAAATTCTTTTAATTTAGATAATATAGTTGTTATTTTTGGGAAGGCTAAGAGTTTGAATAAAATTATTAGAAATCCAAATGGAATAGATTTAATTTCGAGTTACAAGAGAGCTTCAAATATACTTGAAAGTGAACTCAAAAATCAAAATATTGAGCTATCAAATTCAACTGATCCTGGTATTTTTAAAACAGATTTTGAAAAAAATTTATTCAAAAAAATAAATGAACTAGGTAAGTATTTTAATAGCATCAATAAAGATGAAAATTTTGAGAAGTCTCTAACCTATTTAGCCGATTCCAAAAAAGTAGTTTTTGATTTTTTTGATAATGTCATAGTAAATGAGGAAGATACAACTATTAAAAAAAACAGACTAGAACTAATTCAAATGTTATGTAAAACGTTTGATAATTATGTTAATTTTTCTTTAATTAATACCCACTAATGAAAAAACTTATTTTAAATTTTAATTCTAAAGATAGTAAGAAAATAAGAAATCCCAAAAATTTTTTAGGTGGGAAAGGAGCAAACCTTTCTGAAATGGGAAAAATGGGTCTTCCAGTCCCCCCTGGATTTACAATTTCGACAAAAGTTTGTGAAATTTTTTATAAAGATAAAAAAAAATTAAATCAAAATCTAATTAATCAGGTAAAAAAAGAGTTACAAATAATTGAAAAAGAAGTTGGAAAAAAATTTGGAGATTTAAAAAATCCCTTACTTTTATCTGTGAGATCTGGTGCTAGAGTATCAATGCCAGGAATGATGGATACAATTTTAAACCTTGGTTTAAATGATAAAACTGTAAATGCATTAGCTTTAAAAACTTCAAATGGAAGGTTTGCAAAAGATAGCTACAGAAGATTTATTCAAATGTATGGCAACGTAGTAATGGGAGTTGAAGGTTATCATTTTGAAGAATTAATTGAAAATTATAAACTTACTAAAGGTGTTCTTTTAGATACTGACCTTGATGAGGATGATTGGGATGGATTAATTAAAGATTTTAAAAAGACTGTTAAAGATAAAGCTAAAAAAGATTTTCCACAAAATGTTTATGAACAATTGTTAGGTTCAATAAGTGCAGTATTTTTGTCTTGGGAAAGTAACAGAGCAAAAGTTTATAGAAAATTAAATCAAATTCCAGCTGAATGGGGAACGGCAGTGAACGTTCAATCAATGGTTTTTGGAAACATGGGAGAAGATTGCGCAACTGGAGTTGTGTTTACTAGAAATCCTTCAGATGGTTTAAATGAAATATATGGCGAATATTTAATTAATGCACAAGGGGAAGATGTAGTTGCTGGTACAAGAACCCCTCAATACATAACTAAAAAGGCAAGATTAAAAGCAAAAGTAAAAGCCCTCTCAATGGAGGAAGTAATGCCAGCTGTATATAAACAACTTCATAAAATTTTAAAAAAGTTAGAGAAACATTACAAAGATATGCAAGACGTTGAATTTACAGTTGAGAATAAAAAATTGTGGATGCTTCAAACAAGATCAGGAAAAAGAACTGCTAAGTCAGCAGTAAAAATAGCAGTTGATATGGTAAAAGAAAAATTAATTTCAAAAAAAGAGGCTGTTTTAAGAATTGATCCCAATTCACTAGATACTTTACTTCATCCTACTTTAGATGAAAAAGATACAATAAATGTCATTGCAAATGGACTACCAGCATCACCTGGGGCAGCAAGTGGTAAAGTAGTGTTTACCTCAGAGGAAGCCGAAAGATTAACGGCAATTATGCAAGACACAATTTTAGTAAGAGTAGAAACTTCCCCAGAAGACATTCAAGGAATGCATGCAGCTAAAGGGATTTTAACTGCAAGAGGAGGAATGACAAGCCATGCAGCAGTAGTTGCAAGAGGCATGGGGCGTCCATGTGTTTCAGGTTCTAGTGAAATTGATATCAATTATGAAAATAAAAGTTTTACAACTTCATCAATGGAAATAAAAGAAGGTGATATTATCACCATTGATGGTTCAACAGGTAGAATTATTGAGGGAAGCGTTGCTACAGTTAAACCAGAAATTTCAGGAGATTTTTCAAAGCTAATGTCATGGGCTGATAGTTTTAGAAAATTAAATATTAGAACTAATTCAGAAACACCAAAGGATACAAAAACGGCCAAAAATTTTGGAGCAGAAGGTATTGGCCTTTGTAGAACGGAACATATGTTTTTTGATGAAGAAAGAATTTTATCTGTAAGAGAAATGATTTTATCAAAAACTATAGAGGATAGATCAATAGCACTTAATAAACTTTTGCCTCATCAAAAAAAAGATTTTATAGAAATATTTAAGATTATGAGTGGACTTCCAGTTACTGTTAGATTGCTTGACCCTCCGCTTCATGAATTTTTACCTCGTACAAATAAAGAAATTAATGAAGTTGCAAATGTTGTGAATTTACCTGTTGAGGAAATTGAAATAAGAATAAGTGAACTACATGAGCAAAATCCTATGTTGGGTCATAGAGGATGTAGACTTGGTATATCTTTTCCAGAAATATATGAAATGCAGTGTAGAGCTATTTTTGAAGCTTTAGCAGAACTACAAAAGAAAAAAATTAAATCAGCCTTTCCAGAAATAATGATTCCATTAGTTTCTACAGAAGCAGAAATTAAGATTATGAAAGATTTGGTAATCAAAGTTGCTAGCGAAGTTAAAAAAAAACAAAATGTAAAAATTAAATTTATGGTTGGAACAATGATCGAATTACCAAGAGCTGCAATTAAAGCAAAGGAAATTGCTAAACATGCAGAGTTTTTTAGTTTTGGAACCAATGATTTAACCCAAACAACATTTGGTATTAGCAGGGATGATAGTGGAAAGTTTTTAAATGATTATATAGAAAATAAGATATTTTCGATTGATCCTTTTATATCAATAGATGAGGGTGTTGCAGATTTAGTTGAGATTGCAGTTGAAAAAGGCAAAAGCCAAAATAAAAAACTTAAATTAGGAATATGTGGCGAACATGGTGGCGATCCTATGAGTATTCATTTTTGTTCCAAAGCAGGTTTAAATTATGTTTCTTGTTCACCATATAGAGTCCCAATTGCAAGATTAGCTGCAGCACAGGCAGAACTAAAAAAAATAAATTAATTAGGGGCGTTCTGTTCTACCCCTTAAACCAGTTTATAACAGAAAATAATACTTTTTTGAAAGACTTCATTGAGGACTTCATTGAGAGTTTTAACTTTTGTCCTAAACCTTGTTTTGAAACTTCATTGAAATTGGGGGCAATTATTCTTTTATCGTAACCTAAAATCTGAAATTGCCTTTAAAATTGATATTACAATTTATTAAAACAAATAAATGTATTTATTTGTTTTAATAATATTTCTATAATTATTTAGTATGAGAAAAATTTTATGGATTATAATTTTAATATTTCCTTTTTTTACAGCAAATTCGTTTGCCGAGACCAAAATTAAATATAAGACCTATAAAAAACTACCTTGCAATTTTAATGGAGCAAAAATAGATAGTCCTGGCGCAATCGCTTTTAAAAACTCCTCAAGATGCTCTAAAGCAAAAGGTTACCCACTAAAAAGAGGAACTTCTATTTTAGTAAAAAGGGGAACTCCAGTGTTTGCTGTAACTGATATGAAATTATTGTATGCAAAAGACAGGAGCGCAAAACAAAGAAGCAGAATTTATAACAAAACCCAAAAGAAACAGGGTATTGATTATATTTTCGATGATGTTGAATTAATGTTTGTTGATAAAAATCAAAATCAGATATTATTTTATCATCTGATGGATACACCTTTTGTACCTGGTTTTGGTAAAGGAAATTGTGAAAGACCATTAGAATTTGGCACTGAAAAGTACAAAAGAAATCCAAATTATTGTGGAGGTTATTCTGACAAAATAATAAAAAAAAAAATGTGGGTTAAGAAAGGCGATTTAATTGGTCACTCAGGAACAACTGGAAGTAATAGTAAAGGTGACCCTCATATTTCTTTTTCATTTATAATAAATAATGAAAATTTAAGTGAGAAAGAAAAAAAATTGTGTGACTTACAAATAAAAAAAAATTTTAAACAAAAGGAGTGCAAAAAATGGTCACCACTTCATTGCTACCAGTGTTATTACACTCCAGAAGCGAGGAAAGATATAATTTGGGAAAATTTTCCATCTGATAATTCTGACTATTATCTTCTACCAATTGTTAATAAGAAATATCTTAAGGAGATTGGTTATTACAATTAGAAAAGGGGCGTTCTGTTGCCAGGTGCCCCGAACTTTGTTTCAATAATCCTTATATTGCAACAATCCTTGGTTTTTAAATTAACCAAATTATAGAATAATTCCGAGTCAATTCCGAGTCAAAATCTACTCGTAATGAGTTACTCGATTTGTTAACCTTGGATCATGAGTTTTTTTGATTGGTTTAAAAAAAAAGATAAAACATCACAAAGCAGAGATTTTGATGAAAAAATTGAAAAATCGTATGATTGGTTAATGAGCATTTTGCAAGTTCAATCAACAATGACCTCAGGATCATTAGCACCAAAAAATGCTTTGCCAAAAGATGAATGGATATATGGATACCTGTATGGTTTTATAGATTTTTACTTTCAAGTTTCAGAATTGAGAGAAAGTAAAAATGCGTGGATGATAGTTACTATAAGAATATTCAAAGCTTATTATGGTGAAAAACATGGAAACGATATTTGTCATAAATTTCCAGATTTACAAACTAAAAAGAAATTTAAAGAAGGAGTTAAAACTGGAGGTCAAGATTTAATGGATTTTATGAAAGATGGAGCAAAAAGTTCACCAATGGGTCTTCAATTTTATTTGTTTAAAGGATTTAAAAAAAAGAAAAAATAAAAAAATTTGAATGGAAAATTTTGGATACTGGGCACTTATAATTGGTTTAATTATTATGTTGATGATAATGGGTTATTAAATTCCGAACACAGTCCGAATCCTTCGGTTGTATTTTTAAAATAACATTGATACTGCAAACTAAATTAACAAATGAGAGGGGGCGTTCTGTTGCCAGGTGCCCCGGACCCCGTCTACTTAATTAACAAAGTTAATTAAGCAGCAAGTGCGTAACTTTCGTTAGCAATTATAAATTAGCCCGTCACGGTGGAACAATCCCGAACGAAAGAATAGCCTTTAGTCATCCGTCGAATCTAGTTCACCCCCATAAGTTGTAATGGTGGAGGTGGTGGGTACTGCCCCCACGTCCGCAATGGTTATTACGAAATTCGTTTATCGTCGTAGTTGGAAAACCAACATTATTAATATAAAAGGAATCACAACAGATTCAATAACAATCATGAAATTAACAAAAGAACAAGCAGACGAAATAAAAAATCAACAGTCTCAGAGCAATCAGACTAAAAGGGTCACTGCCCCTGAACTAGAAAACATACTTTATGAAGCAATTCCAGCTTTAGATCATGGGTTTGTGAGAGTAATTGATTACATGGGTGACGATACATCAATTGTCCAATCTGCAAGAGTTTCTTATGGAAAAGGAACTAAGCAAGTGTCTACTGATAAAGGTTTAATAAAATATTTAATGAGGCATTGGCATAGTACTCCATTTGAAATGTGTGAAATTAAATATCATATTAAACTTCCAATATTTATTGCACGTCAATGGATTAGACACAGAACTGCAAACGTTAATGAGTACTCTGCGAGATATTCAATTTTAGATAAAGAATTTTATCTACCGTCTGCTAATAATTTAGCAGCTCAATCAACTAGTAACCGCCAAGGTAGAGGAGATATTTTGGAAGGTGAGCAAGCAAAAGAGGTTTTAGAACTTTTAAAAAATGATGCTGAAAGAACATATGATAATTACGAAACTATGTTGAATGAAAGATTTGATGGTTCAACAATCGATGAAAATAAAAAAGGTTTAGCAAGAGAACTTGCTAGAATGAATTTAACTTTAAATACATATACTCAGTGGTACTGGAAGACAGACTTATTAAATTTAATGAACTTTTTAAGACTGAGAGCTGATAGTCATGCACAATATGAAATAAGAGTTTATGCAGATATAATGTTAGATACTGTAAAAAAATGGGTTCCAATTACTTATGATGCGTTTATGGATTATAGAGTTGGTGGAACAGAAGTTTCTGCAAAAGGAAAAGTAATAATTCAAAAACTTATTAAAGGTGAAAGTGTAGATGTTGATAGTTCAGGGCTTTCTAAAAGAGAGTGGAACGAATTAATGATTGCTTTTGATCTTAAAGATAAGTTGATTTAATTTTATTGGCAAAATCTAAATAGATTTTTGAAATTTCATGCTTAGGATTAGCTTCAACAATAGGCTTTCCTTCATCACTATTTTTTCCAACTTCAGGATTGATAGGAATTTCTCCTAAAAATTCTTTTTGAAATTCTTCAGCTGTTTTTTTTACTCCTCCTTCACCAAAAATTTTATATTTTTTGCCATCATCTCCAGTAAAATAACTCATATTATCAACTAACCCTAAAATTTTTACTCCAAGTTTATCAAACATCTTAATTCCTCTTTTAACATCCAATAAAGCCACTTCTTGAGGTGTAGAGACTATTATTGCACCATCCATTTTAATTTCTTGTGAAAAAGTTAATTGTGTATCACCAGTGCCTGGAGGCATATCAACAATAATAAAGTCTAAATCTTTCCAGTTCACTTTTTGAGTAAAAGTTTTAATAGCACTTGTAACCATTGGACCACGCCATATCATCGGTGTTTGTTGATCTGTTAAAAATCCAATTGACATACATTGAATGTCATATTTTGTGATTGGATCAAGTTTTTGA
>QBYD01000002.1 GCA_003282975.1 Pelagibacteraceae bacterium AG-325-C10 | reverse complement strand
CAATATAGAAAAAATTATAAATGATGCATGGGAAAATAGAGATAATGTAAATCAAGATTCTGACCAAAGTTTAAAGGATACTATCAATCAAATGATTGATGATTTAGATAGTGGTAAAGTTAGGGTTGCAGAAAAAATAGATGGTGAATGGGTCACTCATCAACATATTAAAAAAGCTATTATGCTAAGCTTTAGAATATATCCAATGGAAAATTTAAATGGACCATACAGTAGTTGGTATGACAAGGCGCATTTGTTAAAAGGTAAAACAGCTGGCTGGACAAAAGAGGATCATGAAAAAGCAGGTTTTAGAATGGTACCTAATTCTCCTGTAAGAAAAGGTTCTTTTGTAGGAAAAAATGCCGTGCTTATGCCATGCTATGTTAATATTGGAGCTTACATTGATGAAGGCACTATGATGGACACATTTAGTCGTGCTGGTAGTTGTTGCCAAATAGGAAAAAATTGTCATATCTCAGCTGGATCAGGAATTGGGGGTGTATTGGAACCTGCGCAAGCATTACCAACTATAATTGAAGATAATTGTTTTATAGGAGCAATGTCAGAAGTTGTTGAGGGTGTCATTGTTGGAGAAGGGTCAGTTTTAAGTATGGGAATGTATATTGGGCAATCAACTAAAATAGTTAATAGAGCTAGTGGAGAAATTACTTATGGTAAAATTCCTCCTTATTCAGTTGTTGTGCCTGGTTCATTACCAGACAAGAATAATTCTTCAGCTCCATCTTTATATTGTGCAGTAATAATCAAACAAGTTGATGAAAAAACAAGATCTAAAACTTCTGTTAATGATCTATTAAGAGAATAGATTTAGAATGGCTACAATTAATGAACTTCAATTAGCTAAAGAGTTAATTAGATTTCCAACTGTTACGCCTATCGATGCAGGAATAATGAAGTTTCTGGAAAAAAAACTTAAAATCTTAGGCTTTAAAACTAAAATTTTAGAATTTGGAGAAAAGAACAATAAACCTGTAAAGAATTTATACGCAAGGCTTGGAAACAAAGGGCCAAATTTTTGTTATGCTGGACACCTTGATGTTGTTCCAGCAGGTAATCTAAAAAATTGGACTGTAAATCCCTTTAAACCCTCTGTAAAAAAAGGTTATTTAATCGGAAGAGGTGCAAATGACATGAAAAGTTCTGTTGCAGCTTTTGTTTCAGCGGTAAGCAATTTCATCTCAAAAGGAAGACAATTTAATGGCTCTATTAGTCTTTTAATTACTGGTGATGAAGAAGGAGTTGCAATAAATGGTACAAAAAAAGTAGTCGAATATTTAAGAAAGAAAAAAGAAAAGATAAATTTTTGTTTAGTTGGAGAGCCAACTAACCCAAATAAATTAGGTGAAATGATTAAAATTGGTCGTAGGGGAAGTATGACTGGAAAATTAACAATCATTGGTATCCAAGGACATGTTGCTTACCCTGATAGAGCAAATAATCCTTCAACGGCATTAGTTCAAATACTGAAAGAACTTAAAGAAATTAAATTTGATAATGGAACAAAAGATTTTCAACCTACAAATCTTGAAATTACCAAAATCGATATAGATAATTTTGCAGATAATGTGATACCAGGATCAGCTAATGCAAAATTTAATATCAGATTTAATAACAAACATTCCTCAAATTCAATTAAAACAAAAATTGATAAAGTTATAAAAAGAATAAGTAAAAAAAATAAATTAAAGTTTAATATTGATTATAGTGTCTCAGGAGAAGCTTTTTTGACTAAACCAAATGACACTACTTATATGATTCAAGATGAAATTAAAAAAATAACAAAGATTAAACCTAAGTTATCTACAACTGGTGGAACTTCTGATGCAAGATTCATTAGAAAAATAGCTCCTTGTTTAGAGTTTGGTTTAGTTGGAAAAACTATGCACAAAGTAGATGAAGCAGTTTCATTATCAGATTTAAAAAAATTAACATTAATTTATTCTAATATCTTAAAAAACTACTTTAAGTGAAAACTGGTTTAGTAACATCAGATACTTATCAAAACCATAATACAGGTGAAGGTCATCCAGAAAAAATAGACAGAGTTACTGTAGTAATTGATAACTTTAGAAAGTTAGATAATAAAAATTTAATTTGGAAAAAACCAACTAACTTTGATCAAGATCTTTTAATAAAAACTCATTCATTGAATTATATAAACCAAGTACAAAAATCTTTTCCACAAAATGGATTTAATTTTCTTGATGGTGATACAGTTGTTTCACCAGGTAGTAAAGATGCCACTAAAGACGCAGTTGGTTCAATACTTGCTGCAATAGAAGGTGTTCAAAATAAAGATTTCAAAAATGCCTTTTGTGCCGTTAGACCACCCGGGCATCATGCTGAAAAAGAAAAAGCAATGGGATTTTGTATTTATAATAATGTTGCTGTTGGAGCAAATTATCTAATTGAAAAATATAAATATAATAAAATTGCAATCATTGATTTTGATGTACACCACGGAAATGGAACTCAAAATATTTTTTATGATAATGAAAAAGTCTTATACATATCAACTCATCAGTATCCTTATTATCCCGGATCAGGATCTGAAAAAGAAAAAGGTAAACATAATAATATTTTCAATATTCCACTTGAAGCAGGTACAACAGCAGTTGAATATCTTAATGCGTATGAACATGTTTTAAATAAACTCAAAGAATTTAAACCTGAATTCTTGTTGTTTTCTGCGGGTTTTGATGCACATATCGATGATCCTTTGGCCCAATTAAGATTAAGTTCAGAGGATTTTTATACTTTAACAAAAAGAACTTTAGAAATTTCAAAACCATTTTGTAATGGAAATGTGGTTTCAATTCTTGAGGGTGGGTATGATTTAAAAGCACTACAAGATAGTACTCAAAGACATGTAGATGCTTTAATAGAATTTAATTGATAATTTCTAATAACTCTCTAAAAAAATGTAATGAAATTGTATAGAATTAAAAAATCTGACATTGATAAAAAAGGTCGAGGCCTTTACGCAACAAAAGATATCAAAGCGGGAACAAAAATAATTGATTATATCGGAAAACTAATTACTAAAAAACAAACTGAAGAGTCAGATAAATATGATAACAATAAACCTATTTATTTATTCACGATAAATAAAAGATATGATCTTGATGGAGATTTTTCTTGGAACACTGCTGGTTTAATAAATCACTCTTGTGATAACAATTGTGATTATGATGGCAAAGGACTTAGGATTTGGGTCAAGGCCATTAAAGATATAAAAAAAGGAGAAGAATTTACATGTGACTATGGTTTTGGATATGATGAAAATTACAAACAATTTAAATGCAAATGTAAATCAAAAAATTGTTGTGGCTATATTGTAAGAGCAGAGTCTAGATGGCGAATTAATAAAAAATTTGCAATGAGTAACAAAAAAAAATTAATAAATCACTCTCGCTAAAAAAAGTCCTTCTGGAGGTGCCGGCGGTGCACATAATACTCTTTTTTTTGATTTAAATATCTTATCAAACGTTTTCAAATCCCATTTTTTTTCACCTAAATATTTTAAACAACCAACCATAGATCTTACCTGTTGTTGTAAAAATGATTGAGATCTAAATTCTATTTCTATTTTATTTTTAGACGATTTGATTTTAACAGATTTAATAGTTTTAATTGGGCTTTTAGCATGACAGCTAGATGCTCTAAAAGTAGAATAATCATTAGTTCCCTCTAGTTTTTTTGCACCTTTTTTAATTAAATTTAAATCTAAAATTTTTCTTACATGCCAACCTCTTTTTTTTTCTATCACAGGCTCACTAATTTGATTAAAAATTATATATTTATAGATTCTTTGTTTTGCAGAAAATCTTGAGTGAAATTTATTGCTCCTTTTTTTTATCTTTTTAATTGCAATACCTTTATCATTTAAAAAAAAGTTAATAGATTTTAAAAATTTTGTTAAATCTTTAATTTCATTTTTACAATCAAAATGAGCAGATTGTTCAATTGCGTGAACTCCAGTATCTGTTCTTCCAGAACCATTTAAAATTATTTTTTGTTTTAACAATTTTGTGAGTTTTTCTTGAATTAGACCTTGGATTGTGAAGCCTTTTTTTTGAATTTGCCACCCTCTAAAATTTGTACCTACATACTCAATAAGCAATTGATATCTGATCATTTAGATTTTAGACCCTTTTTTTAATTGAGAACCAAGCATAAATTCACCAATATTTTGAGGCTTTTTTCCTTGTCTTTGTATTTCAATAATTTTTATAGATTGATTTTTTCCACAAACAATTTCTAAATAATTAGAAATAACTTCTCCTGGATTTCCAATTCCATTGCCGATATCAGCTTTTAATATTTTATATCTTTCGCCATTATATACAAAAAAAGCACCAGGTGTTGGGTACAGACCATTTATTTTACCAATAATGTTTTGCGCAGATTCTGTCCAATCAATTTCTCCTTCAGACTTTTGAATTTTTGAAGCATAAGTTGCATTAGAGTGATCTTGTTCTATGAAGTTAGATTTGCCATCTAATATATCATCAATATTATCTAGTATTTTTTCAGCAGCTAAAAAAGACAGTCTTTCACTAATTTCTAATGCATTTAAATTTCCTTCAATATTTATTCTGTAAGTGTTACATACGGGTCCTGTGTCAAGTTCCTCAGTAATTTTCATAATACTTAGACCTGTTTCTTTATCTAAATTCATAATAGCTCTTTGAATTGGAGCTGCTCCTCGCCATCTTGGAAGTATTGAAGCATGTATATTTATAAAACCATTTTTAGTTAAGTTTAAAAATTCCTTTGGAATTATTTGGCCATAAGCAACAACAATTGCTAGATCTGCATTTATAGATTTAAAAAATTCAAATTCTTCACTGTTTTCTTTTAAAGAATTTGGTGATCTAAATTCTAAATTTAAAGTTTCAGAAATTTTTTGTATTGGTGATTTGTTAATCTTTTGACCTCTTTGAGACCTCTGTGGTGGCTGTGTATAAACACATTCAATTGGATATCCATTTTGATATAAAGATTTTAATATAGGAACAGAAAACATTGGAGTTCCCATAAAAATAATTTTTTTAGGCATTACTAAACAATTACTCTGCTAGGATTTTTTTTATCTTTAGAAATTTTTTTTATTATTATATCTCTTTTCAACTTGGATAAATGATCAATAATCAGTTTTCCATCTAAATGATTAATTTCATGTTGAAGACAAGTCGATAATAGACCATCACACTCAATATTCTTTAATTTTCCATCAAGACCAACATATTCAACTTCGCAAATTTTTGGTCTTTCAATTTCAATAAAAGTATCTGGTATAGATAAACATCCCTCTTCATAAATTGAAGTTTCATCACTAATTTTTTTTATAATAGGATTTATGAAACACAATGGGTTTTTTTTCTCTTCTTTCGATGAGACATCAATTACTAAAATTCTTTTTAGAACACCTACTTGAACTGCTGCAAGGCCAATTCCCTTTGAATCATACATTGTTTCAAATAAATCTTTTGCTAATTTTTTTTCACTCTCACCAACCTCCTCTAATGGTTCTGAAATTTTTTTCAAAACTTCATCTGGAACGGTAATTATAGGTTTAATACTCATGTTACGGATAAATAAACTAATTTTTAAACTTTTAAAGGAAGAACTTTAAGTAGAAGTTTATTTCTTATTAAATCTACATTTAATTGGTTAAGCGTATTAATTATGAAATAAACCGTATCGTCATCAATATCTTCAATTCTTTCAGAACCAATAACTTCAATAACCCTTAATAATGCTGCCCCAACCTCTCTATTATCTATCATTAACTGTATATCTGCTGGCATCTCAGTTGCACTAATTTTATACAGATCATCATATTTTTTTGAAATCTCAATTCCATCAGATTTTAATGCCTCAATAAAAATTATATCTTTTTTTGATAAAATATATTTTTTATTTTTTTTTATCTTTTTTAGGTATTTGTTCAAATCCTCTTCAATTTTAGATTTAGCATAATCACCATTAAAATAATTTACTAACTTTGATTGGTGTAAAACTTTATTATTATATTTAATTCTTTTTTTACTTGAAGCGCTGCCTTCTATATTTTCACTATAAAAAGTTGTAAAATTTGATGGAACATCTTCTGGGTCTATTGATTTTAAAAATCTCTTTAATTCTAAATCAAAAGTATTATCCAAACCTTCTGATATAAAAATGTCTTTTAAAATTTTCATTAATTCTAACTTTAACTTTGTTTCCTCAGTCAAAAGTACTCTTTGATAAACTAAAGCTTTTGCCTCAATTGATGGAAGAGATTTATAAGACTGTTTGGTATTTAGTAATTGATTTATTGAAAACTGAAATTTTTTATAAAATTCAAATAATTCTTCCTCAGAATAATTTTTATCATGAACAGCTTTTTCTATTGTTGAAATTTTTTCAATATCAGTAATTTCAATATCTTTGATATTAAATAATAAATTTGAAGCTGATAAATATTTCCAAATTAATTTTGGAGTATCTTTTTTTGGTTCAAATTTAAATTCTGGATTTGTTCTATGAGCTAAATGGAAATCAAGAATAGAATTCTCAGATATATCCTTATTAGCCTCTTCTAAATATCCAAATAAATAGTTAATTTTATTTTCAAAATACTCATCGTTAAAACCTAATTCTTTTTTTAAATCTAAAATAAGTTGAGCTTCCTCATTTTTTCCATAATTTATTAAACAATATAAATTAAATTTAGATAAGTATTTATTTTCAAGGGGTTCTTTTATTTTAGAAAAAATTTCACACGATTTTTTTACATCAGATTTAGATAGATAGTTATCAACCATATACCTCATCAATTCTGGATGTAGATTTGTAGCTTGATTTTTAATTAAAAATTCCTCTATTAATTCAAGATTTGAATCTTTGATTAACCATTTAGATTTAAAATTTAAAAATTCATCCTCTGTGATACTTTTATTTGGATAGTAAGTATTGGTGAGTAATGCAATATTAAGAATTTCTGATGCATCACTAGAAAGATCATAATTATCTATGTTTTTAAAAAGTTTTTTTAGAGTTGCACCATCTGAATTTGACCACATATCAATGCTTAATCCATAATCTGCAGGATCATATAATCCAACAATTTTAATTTCTTTCGATCTGAGTTCGTTATCTAGTTTTACAGTTTCTTTTTTATTATCAGCTTGTAAATTATAAATATTACTCTCTTTTTTAACTTCTAAATTTTCAATTGTTGAAATTGTTGCTGATGTTGTCTCATTTGTTTTTTTTTCTATATTCCAAATGTCTATAGGCTGCTCTTCTGCCAATGCACAGAGTGAAGAGATTGAATAGATGATTATTATTGATAAATATTTTTTATTTAACCACTTTAAAATTCTCATTAGGGATAATTTTCTTTATTTCTTTTTTTGGCGATGGAAAATCAATTGTATTTAGAAAAAAAACTAAACCTAAAATTGCTACTAATCCAAAAATAGATTTAATTACTAATCCTATTACATTAGTTTTGCCTGAACTTGTATTTTTACTAAATTCCATATAACTTTAGATAATTTCAAATTAAGACATATTTGTGTTTTTTCAATAAAGAAACTTATGAAATCAAAAGAAAATCTAATTTTTTTAGGAATGATGGGATCAGGAAAGAGTTCTATTGGCTCTTTAGTTGCAAAAAAATTACAATTAAACTTTATAGATATTGATAATGAAATTGAGACTGAACTAGGATTGTCGATTAAAAAAATATTTGAAACTAAAGGTGAGAATTATTTCAGAAAATTTGAAGAAAAAATTACATTAAAAAAACTAAAATTAAAGCCTGTAGTTATATCTCTTGGGGGCGGTGCATTTACAAATAAAAATATCAGAAAAGAGGTAATAAAAAATCATTTATCTTTTTGGTTAAATTGGAGTGATGAAATACTAGTAAATAGAATAAAAAATAGTAAAAAAAGACCTTTGGTGTCAAATGCTTCTGAAAATGAAATAATTGATTTAATTAAAAAACGGTCTAACATTTATTCAAAAGCTTTATATAAAATTGAGTGTGATAGCTTAACTAAGAAAGAAATTGTTAAAAAAATTTTAAATATTTATGAAGCCCATTAAATTAAAGATAGATACTAAAAGCCAAAGATATCCCATTATCATTGGTTCTAATTTAGTTCCAAATTTAGCAAATATTGCAAAAAATAATTCAGTCAATTTTAAAAAATGCCTTCTTATTGTAGATAAAAATATATCAAACAAAATTATTTCTAGAATAAAAAAATCTTTAAGCAAAAAAAAACTGTACCTTCATATATTTAATGCAAATGAAAAAAATAAAAATCAAAGTAGTGTTAATAAAATTTTAGATATTCTTTTAAAAGAAAACTTTTCTAGAGAAGATTGCCTAATCTCAATCGGCGGTGGAATTACAGGAGATATTAGTGGCTTTGCTGCTAGTTTGTTCAAAAGAGGGCTAAAATTTATAAATGTTCCAACAACTCTTTTATCGCAAGTAGACTCTTCAATTGGAGGAAAAACTGGAGTTAACACCAAATATGGAAAAAATTTAATTGGAAGTTTCTATCAACCTCATTTAGTTATTTCTGATATTCAATTTTTGAAAACACTTCCAAAGAGAGAAATTATTTGTGGCTACGGTGAAATTTTAAAACATTCATTAATTGCTGATAAAAAAAATTTTAATTATTTAAATAGAAATAGTAAAAAAGTTTTAAGCCTTACTTCTCCGTTTATAGAAAAAACAATTTATGAAAGCTGTAAAATTAAAAAAAATGTTGTTGAAAAAGATGAAAAAGAAAAAGGACTTAGAAAAACTCTAAATTTTGGACACACATTTGCGCATGCATATGAAGCATCTTTAGGCTACTCAAAAAGACTAAACCATGGTGAGGCAGTCATACTTGGAATGAAAACTGCTTTAAATTTTAGTTTTAAAAATAGTTTGCTTAAAAAAAAAGAGCATAATTTAATTATTAACCATATAAGTAATTCAAATTTACCATCAAAAATAAATAAATTTTTTAATTTGAAAGATTTAAATAAAATTTTATCTTTTATGCTCAAAGATAAGAAAAATAATTCAGATAAAATTAGTTTAGTTTTATTAAAAAAAATTGGTTCCCCATTAATTAATAAGGAATATAATAAAAAAATAGTGGCGAATTTTTTAAAAACTGAGCTAAGTGATTAAAATCTGTATTGAATGAATAAACATCTTTAATTCTTCATCTAAAATCTTATAAATTTTTTTATTACTCTCTATTCTGCTCATTTTTTTTAACTCATTTGACTTAAGATAAACTTTTAAATGAAATTTGCCCTCCTGGTTTCCAGCATGGTTTTTATGAAGGAAAGACTTATCCTCAATTCTTATACTTTCAATATCAATTTTCTCTTCAAGCTTTTTTTTTACAATTGCAATTAACTGATTTATATCCATAAATATTATTATATATCATGAAAAATATTTGTGACTGGAATAATTGTAATGAAATTGGTGAATATAAAGCGCCAGTGGAAAAAGATAATAGCAAAAAATATAGAATGCTTTGTCTTAAACATGTAAAAGAATTTAATAAAAATTGGAATTATTTTTCAGGTATGAATGATGATCAGGTTTTAAATTTCTTAAAATCAGATATGATTTGGCATAAACCCACACAAAGCTTTAGTTCTTCAGACAATTTTTTTAAAGTTCTTTGGAATAACACTTTAAGAGATGAATTTGATAAAGATAAGATTAATGGAGAATATGATCATATGCGTCAATTTAAATTCAATCATAAAGATATTAAAGCCTTTGGAATATTAGGCGTTTCTGTAGGTTTAAAATGGAAAAAAATTCAGAATAAGTTCAAATTACTTGTCAAAAAATTTCACCCAGATATAAATGCCGGAAATAAAAAATATGAAGAAAAACTAAAGTTAATCACTTTAGCTTACACACAACTTAAAAATACATATAGAGAAAAAATTGACACCAAATCTTGACATGCAACCGGACATTAAAGTTTCATTAAAGCAAACTTTTGGAATTGATTCTGAAATGGAAGTAGATGCATTTTCAAAAAAAAATGAATACGTTCCCGAAATTGATAAAACTTATAAATTTGATAGAGACACTACGCTAGCAATAATCTCTGGTTTTGCCTTTAATAAAAGAGTTTTAGTTCAGGGCTATCATGGAACGGGAAAATCTACACATATAGAACAAATTGCTGCAAGATTAAACTGGCCTTGTATCAGGGTAAATTTAGATAGCCATGTAAGTAGAATAGATTTGATAGGAAAAGATGCCATCGTATTAAAAGATGGTAAACAAGTTACTCAATTTAATGAAGGTATTTTACCATGGTCTATTCAAAATCCAGTAGCACTAGTTTTTGATGAATATGATGCAGGTAGACCAGATGTGATGTTTGTAATTCAAAGAGTCTTGGAAGCTGAGGGAAATTTTACACTTCTTGATAAAAATAAAGTTATTAAACAGAATAAATTTTTTAGATTATTTGCTACATCAAATACTGTTGGTTTAGGTGATACAACAGGTCTTTATCATGGAACACAACAGATCAACCAAGGACAAATGGATAGATGGAATATTGTTACCACACTAAATTATCTTAGTCTTGATAGAGAACTAGACATTGTTTTAGCTAAAAATAAAAATTTAAATAATGCAAAAGGTAAGGAAAAAGTAGCTAATATGATAAAAGTAGCATCTTTAACTAGAAAAGGCTTTATTGCAGGGGATATCTCAACTGTGATGAGCCCAAGAACAGTCATGCATTGGGCGGAAAATTCTGAGATTTTTAAAGACACTGGATATGCTTTTAGAGTAACTTTTTTAAATAAATGTGATGAAATTGAAAAAAATACTATCGCAGAATATTATCAAAGATGTTTCGGTGAGGAATTGCCAGAGTCATTGATTAATATTCAAATTTAAATGAGTGATAAAATAACCAGGCTTAAAGAAAAGTTTAGATTAGCTTTAACCTCAACTGTAAAAGTAATCTCTGATGATTTTGAGGCAATAAATAAAACATCTGAAGAAAAAAAAAATAAAGATTTAAATTCTATTGAAATTAATGATTTAACAAATCCAAGCGATTTTATAAAATTAAGAGCTGAAACAGACTCTGCTGCTTTAAAAAAAAAATTTTCTAACGATCAGATTTACAGAAAAAATCTTCCGTTAAATAATTCTTCTAGGTCACTATATAATATAGCTGAAAAAATAAGATATGAAGCTTTAGGTGGAAAAATGCTCAAAGGTATTGAAAAAAATTTTCAAGATAATTATTCACATATAATTAATAGCAAAAGAAAAGATCAATTAAAAACAAAAGAAGATGTGCCAGTAACAGAGGCATTTGAGTTATATATGCTTAAAAATTTTCACGAAATTAAGTTAAGTCCCTTAACAACAAAAATATTAAATTTTTGGGAACACGATTTTGATCAATCAGTAGGAAAACATAAGAAATTCTTGCAAGATAATTTGGAAGATCAAAATAACTATAGTTCAAGATTTTCTCAAATCTTAAATGAAATGGATATTTTTCAAAATGATGAAAATGATGAAAAAAGAGAGGAAAATCAAGATCAAGGACAAGACAATCCTTCAAATGATGATCAAGATAAAGACACCGAAGATAATAGAGACGAAAATAATGAAAATGAAACACAAGCTTCATTAGATGCTGATTATGATGTTGATGAATTTAACCTAGACGAACAACTTTCAGATGTAGAATCTGATGAACAAAGCTCAGAGCAAATAGTTCAAAAGAATATTGAAAATTTAAACTTAGATTATAAAATATTTACAACACAATTTGATGAGGTAGTAAAAGCTGAAAATTTAGAAAATGCAGATGAAGCAGTAAAACTTCGTAGAACATTAGATCAGCAACTAATTGGTTTTCAAGATGTGATTACTAAACTTGCAAATAAACTTCAAAGGCAGCTATTAGCTAAGCAAAATAGAGCATGGGAATTTGATTTAGAAGAAGGTTTGCTTGATAGTTCAAAATTACCAAGAATTATAATGGATCCATATAATTCTCTTTCTTTTAAAAAAGAAAAAGATTTAGATTTTAAAGATACAATTGTGACTTTGCTTATTGATAATTCAGGTTCAATGAGAGGAAGACCAATAACGATAGCTGCAATATGTGCAGACATACTTTCAAGAACCTTAGAAAGATGTTCAGTTAAAGTAGAAATTTTAGGTTTTACTACTAAAAATTGGAAAGGTGGACAAAGTAGAGAACATTGGAACAAAAATTCGAAACCTAAGACACCTGGAAGATTAAATGATTTAAGACACATAATTTATAAAGGCGCTGATACACATTGGCGACAAGCTAAAAATAATTTAGGTCTGATGCTAAAAGAAGGTTTGCTTAAAGAAAATATTGATGGAGAAGCTATTTCTTGGGCCTATAACAGAGTGAAAAAAAGAAAAGAAGAAAGAAAAATATTAATGGTTATATCTGATGGAGCGCCAGTTGATGACTCTACTCTTTCCGTAAACTCTGGTGATTTTTTAGAAAAACACTTAAAAAAAATGGTTAAATTTATTGAAAATAAAACTGATATAGAAGTTTTAGCAATTGGAATTGGTCACGATGTTTCAAGATATTACAACAGGGCAATTAAAATTACAGATGTAAATGAATTAGGCGATGTAATGATATCTCAACTAAGCTCTTTATTTGATACTAAAAAAAAATTTCACTAAATATTAAATAGATCTCTATTATTCCATTTAATAATCACTTCAGCTCCACTTCTAGTTTTTGAATTTCTACAAATAATTAATGCAAAATTTTTTTCTAAAAGAGTTTTTCCAATAAATAATCCAAGTCCTAATCCTTTTTTAGATTTTTCTTGAGAGCTTGAGCTTAAATAAGGTTCCCCAATTTTCGGCAAAACATCTTTTGGATATCCATTTCCATCATCTTCAATTGTGATTTCTGTAATTTCACTGTCACTTTTTAAATTTATATAAACTGAGTCTTTAGAAAACTTATTAGCATTTCCAATAAAATTTCTTAAACCATAAACTATTTCTATAGATTTCGTTATTTTTCTTAAATTTGAATCTTGATCATGATTAAAGATAAATTTTTTTTTACTAATTTCTCTAAATGATGAAATAATTTCTGCCAAATAATCTCTCATTGTTAAGTCTTTATCGATAAAATCATCTTCTTCAACAGGATCAATAGTTAAACGCTTTAAGATTTCATTACATCTTTCAACTTGGCTAGATAATAACTCAATATCTTTTTCAACCTCTTTTTGTCCTTTAAACTGTCTTACTAAATCTTGAGTAATTATCTTAATTGTAGAAAGAGGTGTGCCTAAAGAGTGAGCGGCGGCTGCAGCTTGTCCTCCTAGAGATAAAAGTTCATGTTCTGTCGCCATTACTTCCTCCATCTTTGCTAAAGCTTCTTTTCGAAGGCGAGATTGTGTTCCAAATGTCATCGCAAAATAATTTAAAAAAAATAGAGCAATTATTAATGAAACTGGAATTGCATAATAATAATAAGGGCTTACATGAAAATGATCACTAATTGGACCAGGTAAATCTGTTGAGAAAAATGTAAGGAAAATAATTACCACTGTTGTTAGTAACACTAACAGAGAATTAGTCACAAAGCTCAAGTTTGATGATGAAAATACACTCGGTATTAATAAAAAAATCACAAAAGGGTTAGCAACTCCCCCCGTGAGATAAATTAAAATACCCAACAGTAAAATATCAATAACTAAAAATATAAATGCTGATTTATCTGACAATTGAGTCTTTTTATAAATAAAAGTTAAATAAAGATTACTTAAAATTCCAAAAAAAATTGTAATACTTGAAAATAGCCAATTAAATTCAAAATTCAAAAAAAAATATACAAAATTAACTGCAAATAATTGTCCAGCTATACCTATCCATCTCAAACTAATGTAAGTAGATTTTTTAAAAGAATGATACTTTGAAGTTTCAAAAAACTTCATTATTAGATATCTAGATTCTGAACATTGATTGCATTAGAAATAATAAAATCTTTTCTTAAAGCAACATCATTGCCCATTAAAGTATGAATTAAACTTTGATCTTTTTTTAAATCTTTAGAATATTGAACTTGAAGTAAATTTCTAGTTTCGGGATCTAGTGTTGTACTCCATAATTCCTCTGGATTCATTTCACCTAATCCTTTAAATCTTTGAATATTCATTTTTGATTTTTCTATTTCTAATTCTTTAATATATTCTTTTGATCCCTTTTTAGTTTTTTTCAGTTCTTTACTGTTTTTCGCTATGTAGTTTTCTAATTCCAATTCATCTTTGATATAAATTCCTTTAGTGCCTTTGTTTATTTTAAATAATGGTGGTTGTGCTAAGTAAACATGTCCATTTTCTATTAATTTATTAAAGGGTTTGTTGTTAAAAAAAGTTAATAGCAAGGCTCTAATATGCGAACCGTCAACGTCCGCATCAGTCATAATAATTATTTTTCCATATCTTAAATCTTTTAAATCTATCTCTTGAGTTTTTGGATCTAAACCTAGTGCATTAATCAAAGTTACTATTTCATTTGAAGAAATCATTTTTGACAATGCTTTTGTTCTTTGTTGTTCGGATGCATCTCCATTTCCGTTCTTTTTTACCCCCAAATCTTCAACATAAGTGTTAAGAATTTTACCTCGAAGAGGTAAGACTGCTTGGTTGGCTCTATTTCTTCCTTGTTTTGCTGACCCACCCGCTGAATCTCCCTCAACAATAAACAATTCTGTGCCTTCTTGTTTGCCTATCTGACAATCAGCTAATTTTCCAGGTAATCCACTTAATTCAAGGGCACCTTTTCGTCTTACGTTTTCTCTTGCTTTTCTAGCAACATCTCTTGCCATTGCAGCTTGGATAACTTTGGCTAAAATAATTTTTGCTACTGATGGATTTTGATCAAACCATATAGATAATTTTTCATTAACTACTGTTTCAACAATCATTCTGACTTCTGACGAAACTAGTTTATCTTTTGTTTGAGATGAAAATTTTGGATCAGGTATTTTAGTGGATAATACACAAGTAAGTCCCTCTTTTATATCGTCTCCAGATATTGCTAATTTATTTTTTTTTAAGAGGTTGTGTTCATTAGCATATTTATTGATCACTCTTGTTAATGCACTTCTAAAACCAAGTAAGTGTGTTCCACCATCTTTCTGAAATATATTATTTGTGTAAGGAAATATATCCTCTGCATAACTTGCGTTCCACTTTAGTGAACATTCCAATTCAATATTATTTTTTTTTCCTTCTATGTAAATTGGTTTCTTAAATAAATCATTACCATTTTTATTTTGCAATTTTTCTCTTTTTTCATCTAAAAAATTTACAAATTCAAGTACACCACCATCAAACTTAAACTCTGAAATTTTTTCTTTTTTTAAACTTGCATCTGTAAAAATAATTTTTACTCCTTTATTTAAAAAGGCTAATTCTCGCATTCGCTTAATCAGAATATTTGCACTGAACTTTATTGAAGAAAATATTTCTCTAGATGGCAAGAAAGTTATTTGTGTTCCTGAGTCCTTAGATTTTCCAATTATTTTTAATGGAGCAATTGCCTCTCCATTCTTAAATTCAATAAAATGTTTTTTTCCATCTCTACTAATTTCTAGCTGTAATCTTTCTGATAATGCATTCACAACCGAAACACCTACACCATGCAATCCACCTGAAACTTTGTATGAATCGTGATCAAATTTTCCTCCCGCATGAAGTTGCGTCATGATCACCTCAGCCGCAGATTTTTTTTCTCCTTTATGTAAATCTACGGGAATACCTCTTCCATCATCATTAACTGTTATCGTTCCATCAGAATTAATTTTTACATTTATATTTTTACAATGGCCAGCTAGTGCTTCATCAATTGAATTATCAACTACTTCATAAACCATATGATGTAAACCGGTTCCATCATCTGTATCCCCGATATACATTCCTGGCCTTTTTCTAACTGCTTCAAGGCCCTTCAAAACTTTGATGGAATCTGCCTGATATGTATCTTTATTTGTCATTTTTTTAATTATAGGAAAAAATAATTATACCATTTTTCCAAAAAAATGCTGAAATATAATCATTTTCAACACTTTAATAGTAGAAATTAGCCTTAAAAATCATGGTTTATTTAATAAATTCTTAAAACTTTTAAGAAATAAAAATTTTTAAGGATACGTATGCAATCATCAATAACTAATCTATAAATAATTTAAAATACTAGCCTTAAGTTAAGCATTTAGAGTTTTAGAAATATGAAAAAAATTGAAAATAAAATTAAAGATTATCTGATTAAACTCTATCCATTCAATAAGTTATATTTTTTTTTAAAAATATTAAAAAAATCTAAAAAAAGATACCACTACGCTGACAATGGTGAAGATATAATTATTCAAGGACTTTTCAATCATAAAAAAGATGGTTTTTATATAGATGTTGGATGTTATCATCCTATTAGAGCATCACTTACTCACTTACTTTATAAAAAAGGATGGAAAGGAGTTAACATTGATATTTCTGAGGACACAATCAATCTTTTTAATATTGCAAGACCAAATGATAAAAATATAAATATCGGTATTGCAGATAAAGAAGGTGAAGATTTTTATTATCAATCAAGTCATATTAATCAGGCAAATTCTTTTAAATTCTACGAGAATGTAAAAAAAGTTAAAATTCAAATAACTACGTTAGATAATATCATCAAAAATTTAGGGATTAAAAAAATAGATTTTCTAAATATTGATGTTGAGTATAGAGATTTTAAAGCACTACAGGGACTCAATTTAAATAATGTTCGACCATCTTTAATCGCAATTGAGGATAATGATGCATATGATATTGCTGATGTAACAAACAGTGCTATTTATGAATATATGATAAATAATGAATATTTCTTATATTCAAAATTAAATTGCACAAATTTTTATCTAGACAAAAAATATAAAAGTAATCTTAATGATATTCTAAATACTCAAAACAAAAATTATTTATAATTTAATGTTATCAAAAAAAATTTTGAAAAAAATACCTATAATTAAAAGAGCTTATCCCTCATTTATGAAAATATTTTATAAAAATAAAAAAATTAAATTTAAATTTTTTGGTTTAAATCTTGAGGGTAATTTCGGTGAACCAATGGATAAAGAAATTTTTCTTTTTAATAATTATGAAAATTTACAAATTGAATTCCTTATTAATAATATAAAAAAATATAATTTAGGATATTTTATAGATATTGGAGCTAATTCAGGAATTTATAGTTTAATTGTTAGAGATAAATTTGATAAGATTAGAATTAAATCTTTTGAACCAGTCAAAAAAACTATAGCCAAATTTAAAGATAATTTGAAATTTAATAAAAGATTAAAAAGAATTAAACTTTATGAATTCGGTCTTTCAAATAAAAATACAAAATTACTTATGAGGGCAAAAAAGAGAGATGGTTACATTCAATCTAGTGGTTATAGTGTTGTAAAAAAAGAGGATAATTTGAAAAATCTTCATTTAGAGAATAATATTTTTAAGATTGGAGATAGTATTATTAAATTAAAAAATAAGGATATTTCTATTAAAATTGATGCAGAAGGTCATGAATATGAAGTTCTGCAAGGATTAAAAAAATTAATAAGTTATAATAAAATATTTTTACAAATAGAAATCTTTGATAAAAATTTTAATAAGACAAATAAATTTTTAAAAAAGCAAAAGTTTAAATTTTTTAATTCTATTTATAATGATGGAAAAACTGACTATTATTATAAAAATTTTTAAATAATTTATGGCGGAGAGAATGGGATTCGAACCCATGAAAGGATTGCTCCTTTACACGCTTTCCAAGCGTGCGCCTTCAACCACTCGGCCACCTCTCCTATTTAAAAGTTTTGATAGTTCATCCAAAACCTTTTCAATTTTTATTGTATGTATTGATGTAGATGAACGAACAACATTTGGTTCGATATCTACATGTTTCAATAATTTTGAGTAAGATTGAGGTGGACAATCGCCCTGGATAACAAGAGTTTCTACATCTAAATTTACAGATAAGTGGGCAAATCCAGTATCATTACCTATGCAGAATTTACATTTTTTTAAATATGGAATCACATCATTAATTTTTTTATCTGACGTAAAAATTATATCTGTATTTTGTATAAATCTTTTTTTTATTAAATTCTCATCATCTGATTGATCTAATCCACTTATAATTAAAAATTTTTTATAATTTTTTTCTTTCAAAAATTGTATTATTTTCAAATAATTGCCTATTGCCCATCTTTTTTCATTTCCAGAGGCAGCGATAATTATTCCAACAGTATCTCTTAAACTTTTTTCTACACTAGAAAGTGGTTGATAATCAATTTTTTGAGAGTTAGTAATTTTTTTTACTGCTTCTAAGGCCTCATCATCGCCTTTGGTTTTTGAAAAAAAACTTAAATAAAGTTTTTTATTTTTTGTTAAAAAAAAGCTTTGAAACTTAAAACCTAATCCCCAGATTTTTTTAATATTTGAAAAATATGCTATAAATAAATACCTTAAAGATGGATGAAAAACATAACAATTATCAAAATGAATTTGATTAATTTTTTTAATATTTTTAATTATAGATTTAATATTTAAAAAAAAATGTTGAACACCTTTTTTTGGTTCTTCGATATATAATACATCTTCACAAAAAGATAGAGATTTTAAATAATGCTCAGCTTGCGTAGATTTTTTTGTTAAAAAGGTTATTTTTGAATTTAGGTGACCAGCTAATTTTTGATAGCAATACATTTTAGAAACAAACTGGCCCCAGCCTTTTCCAGGATCAATTACTAAAATTTTTTTCATTTTTCTTTATTTATTTTTAATACTCCTATGAATGCTTCTTGAGGTATCTCTACTCTTCCAAATTGCTTAGATCTAGCTTTACCTTTTTTTTGTTTTTCTAAGAGTTTTCTTTTTCTATCTGTTGCCCCACCTCCATGAATTTTTGTTAAAACGTCTTTTTTAAACCCTTTTATGGTTTCTCTAGCTATAATCTTTCCACCAATTGCTGCTTGAACCGGAATCATAAAATTATGTCTTGGTATTAAATCTTTAAGCTTTTCACATACTTCCCTGCCTGTCCTTTGCGCGAAATCTTTATGTATCATCATTGCTAATGCATCCACTGGTTCAGCATTAACCAAAATTCCAAGTTTTACTAGATCTCCTTCTCTATGCTCAATAATTTCATAATCAAAACTAGCATAACCACTTGTCATTGATTTTAACCTGTCATTAAAATCAAATACAACCTCATTAAGAGGTAATTCATAGTTTACTACTGCTCGATTTCCTGAATAGCTTAAATTGGTCTGCACGCCTCTTTTGTCCTGACACATCTTAATAATTGAACCTAAGTATTGATCGGGTGTTATTATCGTTGCTTTTATCCAGGGTTCTTCAATTGTTTTTATCAATGTTGGGTCTGGTAAACTTGATGGATTATGTAAATCAATTACACTTTCATTATTCATGTAAACTTTGTAAACTACGCCTGGTGTAGTTGTTAATAAATTGACATCAAATTCTCTTTCTAATCTTTCTGTTACAATTTCTAAATGGAGTAATCCTAAAAACCCACACCTAAATCCTAGGCCTAGTGCAGAGGATGACTCTGGTTCAAAAGAAAAACTAGCGTCATTCAGTTGTAATTTTGCTAAACCATCCTTTAATTTTTGATATTCAGAACTATCTACTGGAAACAACCCACAAAAAACTACTGGCTTACTTGGTTTAAAACCAGGTAAAGCCTCTTTCAAAGGTTTTGCTGCATCACAAATAGTGTCACCAACTTTTGTTTCAGATAAAACTTTTATTCCTGTTGTAATAAATCCTATTTCTCCAGCATATAATTGATTAATATCTGTAGCTTTAGGTGTAAATACTCCAACTTTTTCAACAATATATTCTTGATTTGTAGACATCATTTTAATTTTCATATTTTTTGAAATCTTTCCATCAATTACTCTTACTAAGATAACAACCCCTAAATAAGTGTCATACCAGCTATCGACTAGCAAACATTTTAAATCTCCAGAACCTTCACCTTTGGGACCAGGTAGGACTGTAATAATTTGTTCCAAAATATCATTAATACCTTCCCCTGTTTTTCCGGAACAAGGAACAGCTCCTTCTGTATCTATGCCTATTACTTCTTCAATCTGTGTTTTTGTTTTTTCTAAATCTGATGCAGGTAAATCAACTTTATTCAGTACTGGTACAATCTCATGATTTATGTCTAATGCCTGATAAACATTTGCAAGTGTTTGGGCCTCTACACCTTGAGTACTATCCACAATTAAAATTGAACCCTCACACGCATATAGAGATCTACTTACTTCATAACTAAAATCAACATGGCCCGGTGTATCAATAATATTTAAAATATAATTTTTTCCATCTCTTGCTTTGTAATTAAGTTTTACAGTTTGGGCTTTGATGGTAATCCCTCTTTCACGCTCAATATCCATTGAGTCTAGCACCTGTGCCTTCATCTCTCTTTCAGTTAGTCCACCACAACTATGAATTATTCTATCTGCTATTGTAGATTTTCCGTGGTCAATATGCGCAATTATTGCAAAATTTCTTATATTATCAATGTTTGCCATTACTATGATCTTATCTTAGCGTCTAGTTTAGACTCTACGGCAGTGATAATTGTTTGGTTTATTTTGTTCAAATCATCTTCATTTAGTGTTTTTTCAAATGATTGTATTGTTACGTTAAGTGCGATAGATTTTTTGTTCTCTGGTATATTTTTACCCTCATACACATCAAAAACTTTAACCGACTTAATTAAATTTTTATCAACATTTAATATTATTTCAATTAACTCTTGTACTTGAAAATTTTTATCTAAAACAAAAGCAAAATCTCTTTCTGATTTTTGAAAGTCAGAAAATTTATGTTTAGTCTTTTGATCTTTAAGAGATTTTTTTGGTTGTTTAATATTATCTAAAAAAATTTCAAATCCTACCAAAGCTTCTATTTTAATATCTAATTTTTTTAAAACATTGGGATGAATGTCCCCAAAATAAGCTACAACTTTTTCTTTACCTTTGTTTAAAAAAACTCTTCCAGATTTTCCTGGATGATAATAACTAGGTGTTTCTGTATCAAAATATAAATTTTCCTTATCATATCCTGCTTCTACCAAGCTTTTAATCACATCACTTTTAACATCAAATGCATCTACTAATCTTTCTTTTTCTAACCAACTTTGTCTGAAAATCTTTCCAGATTTTAATCCACCTATAACTGTTTGTTGCTCACCTGGCTTTTTTCCAAAGAATGTAGGGCCTATTTCAAATATTGATAGATCCTTAAATCCTCTATCTAAGTTTTTATTTAAATGAATTATTAAGTTAGAAAAAATTGAACTTCTTAAAACATCTAAATCTGAGCTTATTGGGTTTACAATTTTAATTTCCTTATTTTTTTTAAGAAATAATTGATTAATTCTACTATCAGTAAAAGACCAAGTAATTGCCTCTAAATAACCTTTTGAAGCAACAGCTCTTTGTAAAAAATGAAATAATTTTTGTTTTTTATTTAGAGTTTCTTTTTGTCGAATTTTTTGAGGCTCTATTAGTTCAATTTGTTCATAGCCTTTAATTCTTATTAATTCTTCCACAACATCAACTTCTTGAGAAATATCTGGTCTCCAAGTTGGAATCTTCAGTTGTAAGTTTTTTTTATTTTCCTCAATAATAAAACCTAAATCATTCAAAATCTTCATCATTTCATCTTTTTCAATTTTTATTCCTGTAATCTTTTCAAACTTAGAGGGATTAAATTCTAAAGACTTATTTTCATATTTTTCAATTTTTTGAATATCAAACTCACTTACTTTACCACCACAAATTTCTTGAATTAAGTTAGAAGCTCTTTTTAACCCTTGTTCAATTGACAATGGATCAATACCCCTTTCGAATCTAAATTTTGCATCTGTATCAATATTTAAAATTTTAGATGATTTTCTAATTGATCTAGGTAAAAAATAAGCTGACTCTATTAATATATTTTTTGTATCAAGTTCTGTTCCAGATCTAGTACCTCCAATTATTCCACCTAAACCTAGTACACCTGAGGCATCTGAAATTACGCACATTCCATCATCAAGTTTATATTCTTTATTATCTAACGCTGTAAAAGTTTCATTTTTTTTTGAATTTCTAACTATTATTCCCTTGTCAATTTTATCAACATCATAAGCATGAAGAGGTCTATTTAAATCAAGCATTACATAGTTTGTAATATCAACAATGGCTGAAATTGGCTTTTGCCCTATAGAAATTATTTTTTCTTTTAACCAATCTGGACTTTCAGTATTTTTTACTCCAGTAATTAAACAGCTTCCAAATATTGTGCATGCTTGATTATCTTCATTTTCAATTTTTACACTAACCTTTTGTTTTCCATCTTTTTTTAATTTATTTTCTTTAAAGTCTTTTAATTTACCTGAGCCTGCTGCAGCCAAATCTCTGGCAATTCCTCTAACACCTAAACAGTCTGCTCTATTTGGTGTAATAGATATATCAATTACGTTTGAATCTTTTTTTGGAAAATAATTATCTCCAATCTTATTTTTAAAATCATTTGATGAAAGCTCAGTAATACCATCACTTTCATCTGATAGATTTAATTCAGACTCTGAACATAACATCCCATAAGAACTAACTCCTCTAATTTTACTGACGACTAATTTCATTTGATTTTTAGGAATAACTGAACCTGGTGGGGCATAGATTGTAAACAAACCTTCTTTCGCATTTGGAGCACCACAAACAACTTTGACAGGATTTTCTTTACCTATATCCACATCACAAACTCTAAGCTTATCAGCATTTGGATGCTTTTCTGCTTTTAAAATTTTTGCAACAATAAAGTCGTCTAGTTCACCACCTTGTTTTTCAACACTTTCAACCTCTAAACCAACATCTGTAAGTTTTTTTATTATCTGATTTTCATCTAATTTTGTATCTAGATGTTCTTTAAGCCAGTTAGATGTAATTTTCATCTACTTAAACCTCTATAACTTGAAGGTACATCAATTGGATCAAATCCAAATTGATTTAACCATCTGTAATCACAATCAAAGAATGCTCTTAAGTCATTGATTCCATACTTAAGCATTGCCAATCTATCTATTCCAATCCCAAAAGCATATCCTTGAAATTCACCTGGATCCACATTAACATTTTTAAGGACATTTGGATGAACCATTCCACAGCCTAAAATTTCAAGCCATTTGTCTCCCTCACCAATTATAATTTTCCCATCTTTAATTTCATAACCTATATCTACTTCAGCAGAAGGTTCCGTAAATGGAAAATGGCTTGGTCTAAATCTCATTTTTATCTTATCAACTTCAAAAAATTCTTTAATAAAATAATTTAAACAGCCTTTTAAATGACCCATATTAATATCTTTATCAATATGTAAGCCTTCTATTTGATGGAACATTGGTGCATGTGTTTGATCACTATCAGATCTATAAGTCCTTCCAGGTGCAATAATCTTAAAAGGTGGTTTATCATTTATCATGGTTCGAATTTGAACAGGAGAAGTATGTGTTCTTAAGAGTAATTCTTTTTTTTCATCTAGATAAAAAGTGTCATGCATATCTCTAGCTGGATGATTATCTGGAGTATTTAAAGCAGTAAAATTATTATATTCATTTTCAACATCAGGTCCTTCCTCAACACTAAAACCAATTTCAGAAAAGATAGAAGAGATTTCATCAATTACTTGAGATACTGGATGTATTTTACCCTCTGCAAATGGTCTTTCAGGTAATGTTATGTCTACTTTTTCTTTTTCTAGTTTTTGATTTATTTCTTTAATTTCAATTTCTTCTATTTTTGAAACAATTAAATTTTGTAATACATCTTTTGCATCATTTAGTTCTGAAGCAAGTTTTTTTCTTTCATCCTCAGTAATTTTACCAAGTTGTTTAAATTGAGAACTTACCAATCCATTTTTACCAAATAAATCTGTTTTAATTTGATTAATTTGATTTACATCTAAGTCTTTGCTTAGCTTTAAAAGATATTCGTCTTTAATTTTTTTAATATCTGACATTTTAAGAGATTATTTCTTCACCGGCGAAAAACAATAGTGAAGATTAATTTAAAGCAGATTGAGCTTTTTGAACAATAGTTTTAAAGGCTTCTGGGCTATCGTATGCTATTTCTGCTAATATTTTTCTATCGATAGTTACTCCACATTTACTGAGTCCATTAATAAACTTTGAATAAGTTAATCCCTCAGCTCTTACTCCAGCATTAATCCTTTGGATCCATAATGCTTTAAAGTCCCTTTTTTTATTTCTTCTATCTCGATAAGCATATTGCATAGCTTTTTCCATGGCTTGTTTTGCAACTCTAATAGTGTTTTTTCTTCTGCCCCACTGACCTTTTACAGCTTTTAAAACTTTTTTATGTTTTGCTTTACTTGTGACACCTCTTTTAACTCTTGCCATTATTAACCTCTTAAGCTGTAAGGCATATACGATTTAACAATTTTTCCATCTTGTTTTGACATCGTTGTTGTGCCTCTTAATTTTCTGATTTGAGAATTCGTTCTTTTAATCATGCCATGTCTTTTACCAGCTTGGGCAGTCATGACTTTACCTTTTGCAGATATTTTAAATCTTTTCTTTGCTGAGCTTTTTGTTTTTAATTTTGGCATAATTCTGCGGTGTTATACAAAGATTGATATAAATTTACAACCCATATTAAGGCCTATAAAGGCTGAATAACCATGATCATTTGCTTACCATCAAACTTTGGATGCAATTCTACCTTGCCAATGTCTTTCATATCCTCTTTAATCTTGCCCATTAATTCATTTCCTAGATGCGAGTGTTGAAGCTCTCGACCTTTAAATCTGATTGTAAATTTAACTTTATCTCCTTTTGCTATAAATTTTTTTGCATTTTTTACTTTAAATTCATAATCATGAGTTTCAGTTACAGGTCTCATTTTAATTTCTTTTAATAAAACAATTTTTTGTTTCTTCTTTGCAAGATTTGCTTTTTTTTGGGCATCATACTTATATTTACCCATATCCATAATCTTACAAACTGGAGGATTAGCGTTAGCAGCTATTTCGATTAAATCTAATCCTTGATTTTTCGCCATAGAGATAGCTTCATTTGTGTTCATTACGCCAAGATTTTCACCATCACTCGCTATAACCTGAACATCTGGAGATGAAATCCTATTGTTTGATCTTGGTCCACGATCTTTGGTTCTTCTTTGAAAATAATTTTGTTTAAAATCTGCCACTTAGTTTGAAGATGCTTTGTTTAAAGCAGAGAATGTTTTTAAGAATTGGTCTATGTCCATATTTTCCTGTTTATTAGAGTCTAATCTTCTAATCGTTACTGAATTGGAGTCAACTTCTTTTTTACCACAAATTAGTAAAACTGGTATTTTTGCTAAAGAATGATCTCTAATTTTATAGTTTAAATTATTATTTTTTAAATCTACTGCAGAACTAATACCTACTTTTTTTATTTTTTTAGACACTTCAACTGCGTAGTCGTTAAATTCTTCTGAAATAGGTATTACCATAGTTTGTAAAGGAGATATCCAAAAAGGAAATTTTCCTGCATAGTTCTCAATTAAAATTCCTATAAACCTTTCTAAAGAGCCAAATAACGCTCTATGCAACATGACGGGAACTTTTTTAGTTCCATCTTTATCCACATAAGAAGCATCTAATCTACCTGGTAAATTTAAATCGACTTGTAAAGTTCCACACTGCCAATCTCTACCAATTGCATCTCTTAAAACAAATTCTATCTTGGGTCCATAGAATGCACCTTCACCCTTATTAATACTATACTCAAGTTTTGAGGTTTTAACTGCCTCAAGTAATGATGCTTCCGCTTTATCCCAAATCTCATCATCACCTACTCTTACTTCAGGTCTATCTGCATATTTTAATATTACATTTTCAAAACCAAGGTCTTTATAAATATCTAAAATCAAATTAGTTACCTCTAAGCACTCACTTGTAATTTGATCCTCAGAACAAAATATATGAGCATCATCTTGTGTAAATGCTCTTACTCTAAGCAATCCATGTAAAGCACCAGAGGGTTCGTAACGATGAACTTTTCCAAATTCAGCTATTCGTATTGGTAAATCTCTGTAGCTTTTTAATCCTTGATTAAATACTTGAATATGACCTGGGCAATTCATTGGTTTAATTGCAAATACTTTTTCATCTGGTGTTTCAGAAGTATACATATTTTCTCCATATTTTTCCCAATGACCAGATTTTTCCCATAATTGTCTATCTAATATTTCTGGTGTATTTACCTCTCTATAACCAGCAGCATCTTGCCTGCTTCTCATATAATTTATTAATTTTTGAAATAAAGCCCACCCTTTTTCATGCCAAAATACCGAGCCAGGACTTTCTTCTCTAAAGTGAAACAAATCCATTTCTTTTCCAAGTTTTCTATGATCTCTTTTTTCAGCTTCTTCAATTCTTTTCAAATAGTCATCTAATTCTTTTTGGCTTGCCCAACTAGTTCCATATATTCTTTGTAACATTTCATTTTTAGAATCTCCTCTCCAATATGCGCCCGAAACTTTTGTTAGTTTAAAAGCTTTACCAATTTTTCCTGAAGAAACTAAATGAGGACCCCTGCATAAATCATGCCAAGTTTCACCATGATGATAAATAGAAAGTTCCTCATTTACTGGAATACTTTCAATTATTTCAGCTTTATATTTTTCACCAATTTTTTTGAAATGATTAATTGCTTTTTCTCTTTCCCAAACTTCTCTCCTCGTTTTAACATCTTCATCTATAATTTCTGACATTCTTTTCTCAATCTTTTCAAGATCATCAGTTGTGAATGGTTCTTTCCTGGCAAAATCATAAAAAAAACCGTTTTCAATTACCGGTCCAATTGTAACCTGAGTATCTGGATATAATTCTTGAACAGCCATAGCCATTATATGTGCTGTATCATGCCTTATCACTTCCAATGCCTCTTGATCTTTTGAGGTAAAAATTTTCACAGAACTATCTTTATCTATTTCAAAATATAAATCTTTAAGCTCACCATCAACACTAATCACAAGAGCTTGTTTTGCTAATGACTTACTTATTTTTTCAGCAACATCAATGCCCGTAACTTTATTTGGAAAAGTTAAATTTTTTCCATCTGGTAATGTAATTATTGGCATTTAATTAATTTATTATTTTTTTATACTCTGAATAAGTAGAAAAGCACATTTTTTCAACATTAAACTTTTGAATAATATTTTTTCTTCCCTCAGTTCCAATTAATTTTAAAGAAGTTTCATCTAAATAGAGTAATTTTAAAATTTTTTGACTTAGTGATTTTGCATTTCCTGTCTCAAATAAAAAACCAGTCTTTTCATCAATTACTGTCTCATTTGAACCACCAATATTGCTTGCTATTATTGGTTTTTCCATAGATTGAGCTTCAACAGCAACTCTACCAAAAGCTTCTGGTTCCGTTGATGCTGATACAATTATATCTGAGATTTTATAAGCAAGAGCCATATCTTTACAGTGATCAATAAATCTTACTTGATTATTCATTCTAAATTGCTCAGTGAGTCTAGTAAGTTTTTTTTTATATAGATCTCTACCTTGGTCACTTCCAAGAATAACTACATAAAAAGCTTCATATCCAAGTTCTATATTTACTAAGTTAATAGCTTCAATAAAAAGTTCTTGACCTTTCCACGAAGTAAGTCTTCCAGGTAATAAAATTATTTTTTTATCTTTTTCAATTTCCCATTGTTTTAATAATTTTTTTTCATCATTTTCTAGCTTTGTAGTTGGATCAAAATAATCAACATTAATTCCCCTAAAAATTACACGAAGCCTTTTATTTACATCAAAATATTTTGAATAATTTTCTTTTATATGTGAGAAAATAAAGTTAGATCCAGCAATTATTAAGTCAGATCTTACCATTACTGAATTATAAAATTTTTTTAATTTACTTTCAAAATTATATGTTCCATGAAAAGTCGTAACAAATTTTCTACCAGTTAAAATAGTTGCTAAATAACAAGACCATGCTGGTGCTCTGCTTCTGGCATGTACGATTGAAATATTATTATATAAGATGATCCAGATTAAGGCTAAAGAGTTAAATAGTATTAATAATGGATTTTTACTATTAACTGGCAATTTTATGACTTTGACTTTTTTTTTATCAATAAATTTTAAAAGCTCACCCCCACTAGTAACAATAAAAGACTCACAATTATTTTCAGGTAAATAATGAGCTATGTCATAACATCCGGTTTCAGCTCCGCCATAACCTAATTTAGGTATTACTTGTAAAACTTTTAAATTCAATGACATTAAAATTATTATATATTAATACTGAAAACATATAAATAATAATGACTAATTTTAAATATTACAAAATCTCAAAAACAAAAAAAATTAGATATTTATGTAATTATTATGAGAAAAATCTCTATATAGTTTTTCTTCACGGTTTTATGTCTGATCTAGAAGGAGAAAAACCAAAAGTATTTCTAAAATATGCAAAAAAAAATAAACTTGGTTTTCTAGCCATTGAATATTCAGGACATGGAAAATCTTCAGGGGAATTTACTAAAGGAAATATTAGTAAATGGACCGCAGATACAAAAACTGTAATCAAAAAGATTATAAAAAAAAATAATTTTATTTTAATAGGATCTAGTATGGGATCATGGATTTCACTTAATCAATTCAAATTTTTTCAAAAACAAATTAAAGGTTTTTTAGGCATTGGTTCGGCTCCTGAATTTTTAGATCGAATAATGTGGAAAAAATTTACAAAAAAAATGAAAATGGAAACCAAAAATAAAGGGGTTTATAATTTAAAACATGGTGGTTATGAATATCCAATAACTTATCAATTAATTAAAGATGGTAGAAAAAATAAAATCTTAAATAAAAAGATTAATCTTGAAATTCCTGTAACTATGATACACGGTAATAATGATACTACAGTACCTATTTCCTTATCTAGGAAAGTGCTAAAGTTATTTAATAATGCTGAAAAAAAATTATTAATAATTAAAAATGGAGATCACAGTCTATTCAGTAAAAAACTTCAAAAGAAAATAGTAAGAGAGCTTGATTTTTTTTTCTAACTAACTTCTTTGATATTTGACTTTAAGCTGATCGGATTACTTAATTTATCTAACATTTCTTTAGGGCAAACTTGAACAAAGTTATTTAATTCTTCATCAAAATTTTCAATAATTTGTTTTGATAAATCAGATCCTGTTTCGTTTACGTGCTCTATTACTAAACTTTTTAAAAAATTTTTCCAATAATCAGTCTCTAAATTTTGCCAAACGACTGACTCAGGATTAACCTTTTTTTCAAATTCTTTATTTTTATCATAAATAAATGCCATTCCACCTGTCATACCAGCTGCAAAATTATCTCCGACTTCTCCTAAAATTACAACTGTTCCTCCAGTCATATATTCACAACCATTAGAATCACATCCCTCTACCACGGCGGTAGCTCCTGAATTTCTCACAGCAAATCTATCTCCTGCTTGGCCTGCTGCAAAAAGTTTACCTGATGTAGCTCCATAAAGAACTGTATTCCCTATTATTGTATTTTCATTTGATACTAAATTACTTTCATCTGAAAGTTTTATTGATATGGTTGCACCCGACAGACCTTTGCCAACATAATCGTTTGCATCACCTTTAAGTGTAAGTTTTAGACCTTTTGAAGTAAAAGCACCAAACGATTGACCTGCTGAACCTTTAAATTTTAACTCTAAAAAATTTTCTTCTAATTTTTCATATCCATACTTCATATACAAATGATGTGAAATCCTCGTACCAACAGCTCTATTAGTATTTTTAATTAGAAATTCTTTTTGTATTTTTTCTGAATTATCTAAAGATTTTTCGATCTCTGGCCAAATTGCTTGGTCAAGTGTATCTGGTACTTTATTAATAGAAAAGTTGTCACAATATCTTTTATTATTACCCGGATCTGCTTGAACAAAAAGTGGGTTTAAATCTAAATCATCTAAATTTGGAGATGCTTTATTAACTTGCATTAATAAATCTGTTCTTCCAATAATTTCATTTAGAGATTTAAAGCCAAGTTCAGCTAAAATTTCTCTAACTTCCGATGCAATAAAAGTAAATAGATTAACAATTTTATCTGGTGTACCTGTAAACTTTTCTCTTAACTTGTCATCTTGTGTACAAACTCCTACTGGGCAAGTGTTTGAATGACATTGTCTTACCATTATACATCCCATCGCAACTAAAGCAGTTGTTGCTACCCCATATTCTTCTGCACCCATCATTGCAGCAATAACAACATCTCTTCCTGTTTTGATTCCTCCGTCTGTTCTTAGAGTAACTTTGTGTCTAAGATTATTTAAAGTTAGTACTTGATTAGCCTCAGTAAGACCCATTTCCCATGGAATACCAACATATTTTACGCTAGTTTGTGGAGTTGCTCCAGTTCCACCATTGTGACCTGAAATTAATATTATATCTGCCTCAGCTTTTGCTACTCCTGCCGCAATAGTTCCAACACCTGAAGACGCAACTAACTTAACACCTATTCGAGCCTTAGGGTTTATTTGCTTAAGGTCATAAATTAATTGGGCTAAATCTTCTATTGAATAAATATCGTGATGAGGTGGTGGAGAAATAAGAGTAACTCCTGGTGTAGAGTGTCTTAATTTTGCAATTTCCTCAGTTACTTTAAAGCCAGGTAATTGACCACCTTCACCAGGTTTAGCACCTTGTGCTATCTTTATTTCAATTTCATTACAATTATTTAAATAATTTATAGTTACACCAAATCTTGCCGAAGCAATTTGTTTAACTCTTGAGTTAGCGCTATCTCCACCATCTAAAACTTTAAATCTTTTTTCATCTTCCCCACCTTCACCACTGCATGAGGCTCCCTTAATTCTGTTCATTCCAATTGCTAATGTTTCATGAGCTTCTTTTGACAGCGCACCATGAGACATACTTCCACTACCAAATCTTTTAAGAATTTTGTCAATTGGCTCTACTTCAGAAAGGTCAATCGAAGGCCCTAATTTTTTCTTTCTAAAATTAATTAAATCTCTCAAATTAATAGGTGGTAAATCATAAATACCTTCAGCATATCTTTTGTAAGCTTCATAAGAATTTGATCCAACAGCACTTTGTAATAAATGTATTAATTTCCCTTGGTATTGATGAGTTTCACCATTTTTCCTATATCTATAAATTCCTCCAATTGGCAATACAGTTTCTGTGCTATCAAATGCTTCTTTGTGTATTTCACGAATTTTTTTTTCAATTCCTGTTAAACCTATCCCAGAAATTTTAGAAATAATTCCTGGAAAATATTCATTAACTACTGTTCTGCTTAAACCTACAGTTTCAAAGTTACACCCTCCTCTATATGAACTTAATACTGATATGCCCATTTTTGACATTATTTTAAGAAGGCCAGCATTAACTGAATTAACATACCTTTTAACACAGTCATCAAAACTGAACTGACCAAATAATTTCTTACTGTGTCTTTGATACAAGCTATCAAAAGCCAAATATGGATTAACTGTAGTTGCACCAACACCTAATAACGTTGCAAATGAATGTGTATCCATTGCCTCACCAGATTGAACATTTATTGAAACATAGCCTCTAAGTTTTTTTGTGATTAAATAAGTATTAATTGCTCCAACACTTAAAAGCATTGGTATGGGTAAATTCTCATTAGATAAATTTTTATCACTAAGTATTAATTGCGTTACACCTTGTCTAACAGCTATTTCTGACTCTTTTTGGATTCTCTCTAGAGCAACTGATAAATTCTCTTCTTTAGAAAAAGTACAATCTAAGATTTTTGAATTTTTTCCAAAAAAATTTATAAATTTATTAAATTGTGAATTAGATAAGATAGGACTATTTAAAACATATATATTCTCTTTTGTAAGAGTATCAAAATCTAAGATATTTCCTAAATTTCCAAATCTTGTTTTCAAACTCATGACTTTATTCTCTCTGAGAGAATCGATTGGTGGGTTAGTTACTTGGCTAAAATTTTGTCTAAAGAAATGATATAAAGGTCTGTATTTGTCAGATAACACAGCAAGAGGAGTATCATCACCCATTGAACCTATGGCTTCTTTTGCATCTTCAGCCATAGGATGCAATATCAATTCAAGATCCTCTAAACTAATTCCAAATGTATATTGTCTTCTTCTAAGATCTTCGCCCTCAAAGTTATTCTTCTCATTAGCAATTGGTAATTTTTCATCTAAATCTACAATTTGAGAATTAAAATGTTTGAACTCTTTTGCTAAATAATCTTTGATATCATCATTGAAAAAAACTTTTCCTTTTTCAATCCTAACCCCTATAATTTCACCAGGTCCCAATCTTCCTTTAGTTAATATCTTTTTTTCATTTAGCTCAATCATTCCTGTCTCAGATCCAGCAAAAAGTAATTTGTCTTTTGTTATTGCATATCTAAGAGGTCTTAATCCATTTCTGTCGTTAGCTGCTATAATCCATTCATTATCTGTGGCGGCGATAGCAGCAGGTCCATCCCATGGTTCCATTGTACTATTTAAAAAATTAAATAATTGTTGGTGACTTTTAGGTAGAGTTTTATTTTTTTTTGACCAGGCATCTGGCACTAACATTAGCTTAGCTAATGGAGCTGGTTGTCCAGATTTATTTAATAGTTCAAAAACATTATCAAGTGCAGCTGAGTCTGAAACACCTTTTTGTATAACTGGTTTTAAATTTTCTACGTTATCAAAAAGAGGACTGCTCATTTCTTGTTCATGAACCTTCATCCAATTTTTATTGCCTTTATAAGTATTTATTTCGCCATTATGAGCTATAGCTCTAAACGGTTGTGCTAAACTCCAACTTGGTGCTGTGTTAGTAGAAAACCTTTGATGAAATATTGCATATCTTGAAACAAATCTTTCGTCTTTTAAGTCTAGATAAAAATCTGAGATTGCTTCAGCTAAATATAGTCCTTTATAAATAATTGACTTAGAGCTTATAGAACAAACATAAAAATTATTTAAAGATAATTGGAAAGCTTTATTTTCAATTCGCTTTCTAGTTTCATAAATTTTTCTTTCTAATTTTTTATCAAGTAAATTATTATCATTTGATTTAAAAAGAACTTGGATAATTTCTGGCATAGTCTGCAAAGCTTTATCGCCCAAAACTTTTGAATTAACTGGTACTTGTCTCCAACCATAAATACTAAAATTGTTTTTAGTTAACTCACTTTCAACAATTGTTTTACAGCTTTCTTGGGCTGCGTAATCATTTCTTGGTAGAAAAATCATTCCAACACAAATCTCAGCATTGTCATAATCATGTCCAGTAACCTCAATTTTTTCTATGAAAAAATCTTTTGGAATTTCAACATGTATTCCAGCACCATCACCAGTTTTTCCATCTGCATCTACTGCTCCTCTATGCCAGACAGCCTTAAGAGCCTCTATGCCATATTCAACTATTTGCCTTGATTTTTTTCCTTCAGTTGAAGCTATAACACCCACTCCACAAGCATCATGCTCCATTTCTGTTGAATAAACATGATTGTTTTCGAGTAATTTTAAGTTTTTTTTATAATTTTCCATTAAGCAACTTTTGAAGTTTTAATTTCATTATTTTCTAAATGAATTTTTATTGCTGAAGCTGCATCTCTCCCATCTTTAATTGCCCAAACAACTAGTGATGCACCTCTCACAATATCACCTGCAGCAAATACACCTTTTAAATTTGTCTCCATTGTATCAAAATCTGCTTTTATTGTTCCCCATTTGGTAACTTGTAATTCATTAGCATCAAATAATTTTGGAAGATCTTCAGGATCAAAACCCAAAGCTTTAATTACCATATCAACTTTAATTTCATAATCTGAACCATCTTGAACTTCTGGTCGTCTTCTTCCACTTTCATCGGGTTCACCTAATTTAATTTGATCAACTAATAATTTTTCAACCTTATTTGTTCCTTTAAATTCTTTTGGACTTGATAACCAAACAAATTCAACCCCTTCTTCTTCAGCATTTGCAACCTCTCTAGCAGATCCAGGCATATTTTCTTTATCTCTTCTATATAAACATTTAACTGATTTTGCTTTTTGTCTAATTGAAGTTCTTACACAGTCCATAGCTGTATCACCACCTCCGATAACAACTACATCTTTACCTTCAGCATTTAAAATACCTTTATCAAACATTTCTACTTCATCACCCAAACCTTTTTTATTTGATGCGGTTAAAAAATCCATTGCTGGAAAAATATTATTAAGGTCATTTCCTGGAAGCTCAACTTCTCTTGCTTTGTAAACACCTGTGGCTATTAATATAGCATCATGTTTTTTTCTTAATTGTTCTAAAGTAGCATCTTTTCCAACTTCGAAATTTTGAACAAATTCTATTCCACCATCTTTTAAAAGCTTAGTTCTTCTTTCGACAACTTCTTTTTCTAATTTAAAATTAGGAATTCCATAAATTAATAAACCACCAGCTCTATCGTATCGGTCATAAATTGTAATTTTATAACCATTTTTTCTTAATTGTTCTGCTGCCGCTAATCCAGCTGGTCCAGCACCTATTATTCCAACACTTTGGTTTTTTTCATTTAAAACATTTATAGGTTTTACCCATCCTTTTTCCCAAGCATTATCGGTGATATACTTCTCCATTGAACCTATGGTTACAGTTCCATGACCTGATTGTTCTATTACACAATTACCTTCACATAATCTGTCTTGTGGGCAAATTCTTCCACAAACTTCAGGCATATTATTTGTGCTTTGAGATAGTTCATATGCCTCCTTAAGCCTTCCCTCAGCCGTCAATTTTAGCCAATCAGGAATATTATTGCTTAAAGGACAATGAACTTGGCAAAAAGGAACTCCACACTGAGAGCATCTACTAGATTGCTCTTTTGCTTTCTCGGTAATAAATTCATCATATATTTCATCAAAATCGTTTTTACGCTTATCCACTCCTCTTTTAGGTGGAGTTTGTTGACCTATTTTTACGAATTGAAGCATTTTGTCAGACATAATTTTTTAAAAATTTTATGCAAATTATATATTGTTTTTATTAAATAAAGTAAAAAATAGGTCATATATTATGACCTTTAAAAACAATAATAGGCTTTAAAAAGTAGGATTTTTAACAAACGCATACCTAATATGCTGAAATCGAATTGTTTTAAATGAATATTTTTTGAGTTACCAAGTCTAAATGTTTCAAAATATTATAGAAGTTTTAATTCTATCAGCAATCCAAGGCATATCTGAATTTCTACCAATAAGCTCATCAGCACATTTAATATTAGTTTCTAGCTTATATGAGTTTAAATCAAGCTCTCTATTAATAGATATTAGTCTTCATTTAGGTTCGTTATTTTCAATAATTTATTTTTTTCGAAAAGAATTGCTAGATATTAAAAATAATCAAAGGATCTTAGGTTTAATTACGTTAGGATCAATTCCTCTTATAATAGTTGGATATTTTTTATACCAAACAGGTATTATTTATAGTTTGAGAAATATTAAGGTTATTGCTTGGTCAACTTTAATATTTGGAATTATTTTGTATATTGCTGATAAAAGTCGTTTTGATAAAAAAATTTCAGCTAATTTAAATATTCAATCAATTTTGATTATTGGATTATTTCAAATATTTTCACTAATTCCAGGTGTTAGTAGAGCTGGGATTACAATGACGGCTGCGAGGATTTTAAAATTTAATAGGGTAGACTCTAGTAAAATTTCATTCTTACTTTCAATTCCTGCACTTAGTGGTGCAAGTTTTCTTGGATTAAAAGATTTATTTGATCAATCAGTTGAATTTAATTACTTAATAATAATCGCAATAGTATCTTCATTTATTTTTTCTTTTATAACAGTTAAATTCTTTTTAGAATATATTAATAAATTTTCTATGAATGCTTTTGTAATTTACAGAATTATAATAGCTTTAATTTTATTTTTTATAATTTATTTTTAATCTCTGGAGCTAATTGAGAAAATACAACAGCTATTAATATTAATATACATCCAATAATATTATCAATATCTAATATCTGATTTAATATTATCCAAGCTGCAATTACTGCAAAAACTCCTTCAAGAGAATATATAATTGCAGCAGGAGCTTCATCAATATTTTTTTGTGCAAACATTTGAAGTGTAAAAGCAATACCACCAGATAAAACTCCAGCATAAATTATTGATGAGCTTTCGAGAAGAATATTTGATAAAACAACATCTTCAAAAGTGTATGCTGAGATTATCGATAATGTGGCAACAAATACTGCTTGTAAAGCAGCATAAAACATTGGGATATCAAATATTTTCATAAATTTACCTGCAAAAATTATGTGAAAAGCCCAAAATAAAGAACATAAAATTACAAGTGCATCACCTTTCATAATTTCTGAGTCAGAGAAATTACTTAATAGATAAACTCCATATACACAAAGGGCAATTGAAGGCCAAATACTCCAATGAACTTTTTGAGAATATAAAAAAAATAACAATATGGGAACTAAAGGTACATAAAATACAGTGAAAAAAGCAGCATTTGCAACATTCGTATATTGAAGGGAAGCTTGTTGTAACGATGTTCCTAAAAATAAAGAAAAACCCATGAAAACAAGATATTTGATAAATCTTTTTCTATCTAAATTTATTTGGCTAATAATTTTTTTTTTTTCAAATATTAGTGCGAAAGGTAATATGGCTACAAAACCAACAAGAAATCTAGCTGCATTAAAAGTTAAAGGACCAATATTGTCCATACCCGTATCTTGAGCAATAAAAGCAGTTCCCCAGATAAATGTTGTAATTAAAGCACAAATTAATGATAAGGATTTTGTCATACTTGATTAATTGATTAGAAAATTATTTAAAATATGTTGTTGATTTTACAGACACTTTCAAAATCTTCCATATTTATGTAGCAACCAGCCATTTTTCTTTTTCCCTGAAATGAACCTCGCCCATGTAAAACTCTCCAGTTATTAAAAATTAAAAGCTCACCAGGTTTTAAAATATGTCTCCATTGATATTCAATATTGTTTGCTAAGTTATCAAATCGTGTAATTGCCTCATAAAATTTTAACGTAAGCTCATTTTCCATTCTAAATTCAGCACGATCATAGTTATTAAAGCTTACTTGAGTTAATTCATTTTTAGAGTTATGTCGGAAAATTGGTCTTCTTGCTTCAAGTATCACACCATCACCAACATATTTTCCTGGAACCTCAACGTTTGAAAGTATTTCGAATATCTCTTTTTGTTTTTTTAAAGTTTCGGCAATTTTGAAACCATCTACCATAATCGACTCTCCACCTGTCGCATCATAATCACAACATAATAATAATTGAAGCCCCGGTGCATCTTTACTATAGGTAGAGTCTGTATGTGGTCTTAGTTCCTCTTGGGTATAAGCACTATCAGCCATCTCTGCATTAGATTCGAATTCCCACAATCCTCCAAAAATAGATTGTCTTACGTAACCTATCTTGTTTGCGATTACATCTACAGTTTCCATATTGGTTTTGCAGTTTGTTATTACACAGAAACCATATTCATATAAATTTTTAAGAAAAAATTTAAATCCATCATCAGAGACTACATCGTTATAATTCAGATAAACTTGATCATTAATGTCCTTACTCTTCCATAAGGAAAATTTCTGATCTGTATCATCTTTTTTAATTAAATTTTTTTGTAAAAATTCTGTTGAATACTTGATCATTTTTTCAGAATCTGACCATAAAATATTAACACAATTGCCATTTTCACTTACCGATGCCTCTTTAATGAATAAGTTTGTATCTAATTTAGCAGTAAAAGTTTTTCTTTGGTGGCTTCTTTGATCCCAATTTTCATCATCTTTTGCATGATCTCTAAGCCAAATATTGGGAAAATTATCATCTATATTATTTTTAAATTTTACATGAAGACTATCTGGTAAAATTTTAATATTTTCTATCATTTATTAAATCTAAAATATTTTTTGTAAAAATTAAATTGCTAATTTATAAGCAAAATTCCTGCCTAAATTTTCCTTTAAATCATTGTTAAACCTTGCTGCTTCCGCACCATCTATAATTCTATGATCATAAGATAGAGATAACGGTAACATTGTTCTCATGTGCAGTTTTCCATCAATCAAAATTTGTTTTTTTTGAGATTTGCCTACTCCTAAAATTGCAACTTCTGGAAAATTTATAATTGGAGTAAAAAATGACCCTCCAATTCCACCCAAACTTGTAATTGTCATAGATCCACCAAATAATTCTTTTTTTTCAATTTTTAGATTTCTGCATAATTCACTAATTTCTTTTAATTCTTTACTTAAATGTAAAATTTTTTTGTTATTAGCATTTCTGATTTTAGGAACCATCAAACCATTAGGCGTATCAACAGCAATTCCAATATGAAAATATTTTTTTAATGTCATTTTTCCAGTTTCAATTTCATCGATAGAAGAATTAAAACTTGGGAATTTTTTTAAAGAAGCTACTAATGCTTTAATTATAAACGCTAAAGGAGTGATTTTAATTCTTTCTCCAGTGTAAATATCTTTAAGAGAACTTCTGAAATTCTCCATTTCTGTTATATCTGCCTCATCATGGTTTGTTACATGTGGTATCGTTGTCCAAGAATTAGTTAAATAAACTGTAGATAATTTTTTTACTCTTGGAATTTCTTTAACTTCAATTTCTCCAAAATCAGAATGTTCAAATTCATTTCTAATTTTATTAGTATTATTTTCTTTTATTTCAAAAATATTTTTTGATTTAGAAGAAACGAATTTTTTTATATCTTCCTCAATGACTCTTCCATCTTTTTCACTTCCTTTAACCTGGGTAATATCTACTCCAAGCTCCCTAGCAAATTTTCTAGCTTTCGGACTGGCAGGAGATATTTCTTTAGATAAAGTTTTAGTTTGATTATTATTTGTTTTCTCTATTTCTGGTTTAATCTCTTTAATTTCTTTTAGGTCTTTTTCTTTATTTTGCTTTTCCTCATCTTTTATCTTCGTTAGTGACTCACCTTCTAAAATTAATATTAAATCACCCTCTGAAACTTTATCTCCTACTTTTAAATTTAAAGATTTGATTTTACCCTCAAAGTTAGAAGGAATCTCTACGCTAGATTTATCACTTTCAATGGTTATCAAAGGATCATTCTTTTTTATTTCTTGACCCTCAGAAACTAAAACTTCAATTACCTCAACATCTTTAAAATCTCCAATATTAGGTACTTTAATTTCAGTAACTAGCATTATAATTTAGTGGGCATTGGTCTTTCACCGTCAATATTATATTTTTTTATAGCCTCTTTCGCATATTTTGAAGTTATTAACTGCTCTTTAGCTAAAACACTTAAACTATAAGCAACCAAGTGTTCCTTATCCACTTCAAAAAATTTTCTAAGTTTTTTTCTCGTATCACTTCTGCCAAATCCATCTGTTCCTAGAGAATAAAAGCTTTTATTGGTATAAGGTCTAATTTGATCTGAATGCATTCTCATGTAATCAGAAGCCGCCATAATTGGCCCCTCTTTTTTTCCTAAACATTGATCTACATATGATATTTTCTGATCTTTATCTGGATTTAATAAATTATATCTTTCAACTTCCATCCCATCTTTTCTTAACTCATTAAAACTTGTAACACTCCAAATTTCACTATCTATCTGATAATCATTTTGAAGGATTTCAGCAGCTGATATCATTTCACGTAAAATTGTGCCTGAGCCTAAAAGTTGAATTTTTGTTTTTTTAAATTCATTATATTCTTTAATCTTATACATGCCTTTAAGAATGCCCTCTTCACATTTCTTATCTTTTAGGATCTCAGGATGAGAATAGTTTTCATTCATTGTGGTAATATAATAAAAAATATTTTCATTTTTTTCATGCATTCGCCTCATACCTTCTCTGAAAATAACTGCTAATTCATAATGAAAAGTTGGATCATAAGTAACACAATTCGGTATTGTTGAAGCTATTAAATGACTATGCCCATCTTGGTGTTGCAGACCTTCGCCTGCTAATGTTGTTCTACCTGCGGTAGCTCCAATCAAAAAACCTCTTGCTTGACTATCCCCTGCTGCCCATGCAAGATCCCCAACTCTTTGAAAACCAAACATAGAGTAGAAAATATAGATTGGTATCATTTCTATATCATGATTTGTGTATGCTGTAGCTGCTGCAATCCAGGATGACATTGCACCAGCTTCATTGATTCCTTCTTCTAAAACTTGGCCACTTTTATCCTCACGATAAGAACTTAATTGAGCTGCATCTTCAGGTTCATATTTCTGACCTTCGTGTGCGTAAATACCAATTTTTTGAAAAAATCCTTCCATACCAAAAGTTCTTGCTTCATCAGGAATAATTGGAACTAACCGTGGCGAAATATTTTTATCTCTTAATAAATTTGTCAACATTCTTACTAAAGCCATAGTAGTAGACATTTCTTTTTCACCAGTTGAAACTTTCATAAAATCAAAAATATCTTTTGATGGAGTTTTAATTGGCTTCGCGTAAGTTGTTCTTTCTGGTAAAAACCCACCCAAGTTTAATCTTCGCTCTTTTAAATACTTAATTTCTGATGACTTATCGTCAGGTTTAAAATATTCAATATTTCTTACTTGTTCATCTGTTAAAGGTACGTCAAATCGATCTCTGTAATACATCAAATCATCAACATCTAATTTTTTTGTTTGGTGAGTTGTATTAACACTTTCACCCGTCTTACCCATTCCATAGCCTTTTATTGTTTTAGCTATAATTACGGTAGGACTTCCTTGGTTTTTAGATGCTCTATCATATGCAGCAAAAACTTTATGTGGATCATGACCACCTCTATTTAGTCTCCAAATATCTTTATCTGACAAACTAGAGACTAATTCATGTGTCTCGGAATATTTTCCAAAAAATTTTTCTCTGACGTATGCTCCATCTCTTGCCTTCATTGCTTGATATTCGCCATCAACTGTTTCATTCATTATTTTTACTAAATGACCAGTTTTATCATTTGCTATTAATGAGTCCCAATAAGAACCCCAAATTACTTTAATTACGTTCCAACCAGATCCTCGGAAACTACCTTCTAATTCTTGAATGATTTTCCCATTTCCTCTTACAGGACCATCTAATCTTTGCAGATTACAATTAATAACAAAAATTAAATTATCTAATTTTTCTCTTGCAGCTAAACCAATAGCACCCATAGACTCTGGCTCATCCATTTCACCATCACCTAAAAATGCCCAAACTTTTCGACCCTCATCTTTTATAAGTCCTCGATTAATTAAATATTTCATGTATCTTGCTTGATATATTGCAAGCATAGGGCCTAGCCCCATTGAGACAGTTGGAAACTGCCAAAATTTTGGCATCAACCAGGGATGAGGATATGAGGAAAGTCCATCTGTATTAACCTCCTGCCTAAAACTATCTAATTGTTTTTCACTCAATCTTCCTTCTAAGAAAGCTCTTGCGTACATGCCTGGTGCACTATGTCCTTGAAAATAAACTAAATCTCCACCAAATTTATTATTTTTTGCTCTCCAAAAGTGATTCATTCCTACATCATATAATGTTGCTGCTGATGCAAATGTACCTATATGTCCACCAAGTTCAGGGAATTTTTTGTTTGCTCTGACTACCATTGCAGCTGCATTCCATCTAATTAAAGATCTAATTCTTCGTTCAATATTTTGATCTCCATTTGATTTTACCTCTGCCTCTGGAGGGATTGTATTGATGTAGGGAGTATTTTGAGTATATGGAATATTAGCGCCTTCTCGATAAGCTTTGTTGATTAATTCTTTGATTAAAAAGTGAGCTCTCTGATTACCATCCTTAGAAATTACAGCAGACAAAGACTCTAACCAATCTTGTGTTTCTAAAGGATCAATGTCACCACTCTTAGTTACTTGAATAATTGACTGCTCTTTTTTTCGAACTGGTTCTTGAGAAATTACAGTTTCTTCTTTTTGTTGTGCCATTGCGGCTTCTGCTTGTTTGATAATACTCTCTGTATCTTTCGGAATTGACTTATCGTCTAAATTTTTACTAGAGGAAGAAACGTTTAAAAGCAAATCATCTTTTGAAACTTTATCACCTACTTTGATTGCTATATTTTCTATTTTTCCTGAAACGGTAGAAGGGATTTCAACGCTAGATTTATCGCTTTCAATAGTAACTACTGGGTCGTTTACTTTTATCTGATCGCCTTCTTTAACAAGTATTTCAATAACCTCAACATCTTCAAAATCTCCAATATCTGGGACAACTAATTTTTCAGTCATTTTTTTAAACGGTTTATATACCTAAAAAAAAAGTATATTTAATGATATTTTAGCACATTAATTAGAAATTTTATGCAAAGCTGTAATTTTATTTAACAAAAATTGTTAATAAAATTCAAAAATACAGTAACTTCATAATATTTTTATAAAAAAAATTAATAAAGGACCGCTGGCCAAATTGGATAAGGCGCTCGGCTACGAACCGGGAGATTCCAGATTCGAGTTCTGGGCGGTCCACCAAAAAAGGAAATTGAATGTTAGATTGGTTACTTAAAGCATCACTTCAAAAATCAGTAATATACTTTTTTATAATTATATTTATAATTTTATTAATTTTAACTTTTGTATTATAAAAAACTATGAGCAATGAATTTGAACAAATAAGTATTAAGCCTGGATTTATGAAACATAATGGAGGTGTTTTATTTAGAACAATTTCTGAGAAAGAATATGAATTTAAATCTACAATTAATGAAAATCATTTGAATGCTGCAGGTATCACTCATGGTGGTTATTTATCTGCTTTAATTGATGCAGGAGCAGGAACATCAGCTCACAGAGCAGCTAACGGAGCGCCTTGCGTAACTATTTCTTTAGATTTAAAATTTATAGGTGCTTCAAAAGTAGGTGATGAGATAACTGGATTTACAAAAATATTGAAAAAAACAAGCACTCTAATATTTTTGTTTTGTGAACTAAGGTGTAATGATAAAATTATAACTTCTGGATCTGGGGTTTGGAAGATATTAAAAATAAAATAAGCTAATTGGGTAATACCTGAACTATTCTTTTCTTCTTAAGTTTAAATAGCCAAAAATAAATAATAATAAAATTGCTATTGGATATATTATAGTTTTATTTGGTCTATTAGAGTTTTCTATTTTAAATTCACTAATTAAATCACCCATCTCAAATCCGCTTTTCTTAGCTTTTCCATTCCATTTTAAAGTATCAACAATAATCTTATCTTGTTCTCTTACAAGGTTAATTCCATATTGCTCAATATTATATTCTGTTTCAAAAGTATTTTTATTAATAACAAAAAGTTTATATCTTTCTCCATATGGACTTGGTCTTGTTACTTTAAATCTAACTTCCTTTTTTGGATCTAATTTTACTGAACTAATTTTATTGATATCTTGATAATTATATTTTGGATAAAATTTATTTAATACAAATTCAGGTGACAACAAAGAAATAGAAATAATTAAAAAAATAATAATCTCATACCATCTTAATTTATTAATAAACCAACCTTGAGTCGCAGAAGTAAAAACTAATATTCCTATTAGAGAGGTTGCAATTACAACTAGACCATGCCAAAAATCTTCTATTCCTATTAATAGTAGTTCGTGATTAAATAAAAAAACAATTGGAAGAATTCCTGTTCTTAAACTATACCAAAATGCTTGTAGTCCAGTTTTTAAAGGATCACCTCCTGATATAGCTGCAGCAGCGTAAGAAGCTAAACCTACAGGCGGAGTAACATCAGCCATTAAACCAAAATAAAATACAAATAAATGAACTGCTATAAGCGGAAAAATAAAACCAGAAGCGTTTCCTACATCCACCAGAACAGTTGCCATTAATGAGGCTACGACGACATAATTTGCTGTAGTTGGTAGTCCCATCCCTAAAAGTAGGCATAAAATAATAGTTAAAAATAATAAAATAGTAACATTATCTTTTGCAATGGATTCTATAACAATAATAAGATTTGTGCTTAATCCTGTAGACCCAACCGCTCCAACGATAATCCCTGCTGTTGCAATTGCTATTCCAACACCAACCATATTTAATGCACCTTTTTCAAAACCCACAATTGTTTGATTAAACCACTCTTTAAGTGCCTCCTTAAAGTTTGAGTTTTTGACTGATAAATAAATTAAATTTACAAATACAAGCGATACAGTTGCATAAAATATTGAATAGGAAGCTGTAAACCTTAGATAGACCAACATGTAAATTAAAACAAAGATTGGTACTAAAAAATGAATTCCTGATAAAAATGTTTTTTTTAAATTTGGCACATCTGCATCATCCATTCCTTTTAAATTTAATTTTAAAGCCTCAAGATGTGAGATATAAAATAATGCAATGTAAGAAATTATTGCTGGTAAAAATGCATGTTTAACAACTTCAAAATAAGTAACCCCAATAAAACTTGCCATAACAAATGCTGCAGCGCCCATAACTGGTGGCATAATTTGACCATTTACTGAAGACGAAACTTCTATTGCGCCAGCTTTTTCCTCAGAAAAACCGGTCTTTTTCATTATAGGGATTGTAAATGTTCCAGTTGTAACTGTATTCGCAATTGAAGATCCTGAAATTAATCCAGTCATTCCAGAGCCTAAGATTGCAGCTTTAGCTGGTCCACCTCTCATCTTTCCAACCATAGCAAATGCTAAGTCTAAAAAATATTTACCTCCTCCAGCAGTTTCTAATAATGCACCAAATAAAACAAACAAAAATATGAAATCAACTGAAACACCAATAGGAATTCCAAATATAGCCTCTTGATCAAGCCATTGAAATCCAACAAGTCTATTTAATGAAAGACCTCCATGAGAAATTATTTCTGGTGCATATCTTCCAAAATAAGAAAACAATAAAAAACTAATTGCGATAATAACTAATGGCAAACCAATTGCACGTCTTGTTGCCTCTAATAAAATCAATATACCACAACTACCAATGATTAATTCAACAGGTAAATTATAATTTTCATTAATTGAAATATTTAAAAGAACTCCACCTCGATCAACAAGTTGATCATAAAAAAAATATATGTAAAGACATGAAAAAGCTCCAACAAAGCTTATTATTACATCAATTATAGAAATTTTTTTTCCTTTAGATATTGGATAAATTAAAAAGGCTAAAGTTAGAGCAAAACCTAAATGAATAGCTCTAGCCGGAAGTCCTTTAAACATTCCAAAATTGAACATAAAAGGAAATGGTGAAGCATACCAAAGCTGAAATAAAGACCAAATAATTGCTATTGAAGCTACAATTTTAAGATGAAGCCCAGTTAAATTTCTTGTTGGAGATAAATCTTCATTTATCTTACTTTTTACTTTTTCATTAATGCTTTGACTCATTATAAAAAGATACCTTATTATAAAAAAAAGGCCCGATAAAAATCAGGCCTTTTTAAATTTAATTAAGTGACTGGATTACATTAATCCAACTTCTTTATAATATCTAACTGCACCTTCATGAAGTGGAGCTGATAAACCATCTGCAATCATATCTTCTTTTTTAAGTGAAGAAAATGCTGGATGTTGTTTTCTGAAATCATCAAAGTTTTCGAATACTGCTTTAACAACTAAATAAACAAGATCAGACTCTACCATATTGCTAGTTACTACAGTAGCTTTAACACCAAAAGTAGTAGCATCTTTTTTTTGTCCTGTGTAAGTTCCAGCTGGTATTACGGCTTTAGCATAATAATCTGCACCATCAATTAATCCCTGAACTTCAGATCCAGTTAAATTAATTGGAGAAGCTTTTGCTGCACAAGTTGCTGCTTGTTCCATAGCTCCATTTGGAAATCCAACAGAATAACCAAAAGCATCTATCTTACCATCGCACAATGCTTTAACTTGCTCAGATGAAGTTAATTCAGTTGTTGATTTAAAGAAACTGTTATCAACACCCTTTGCTTTCATAAGCTCTTCCATAGTTCCTCTTTGTCCTGAACCAGGGTTACCGATATTTACAACTTTTCCTTTTAGACCAGCAAAATTTTTGATTTTAGCTTTTTTTCTTGCCCAAATTTGAAACGGTTCATTGTGAACAGAAAATACAGCTCGTAAGCCTTTATACTGTTTACCTTCCCACTTACTTGATCCATTTACTGCATGATATTGCCAGTCAGATTGAGCAACACCAAATTGAAACTCACCAGCAGCGATTTGGCCAATATTATAATTTGATCCACCTGTTGAAGGTGCTGTGCATCTGTAAGCTTTATCTATACCCTTTTTCCTTCCGTGTTCTTTAGCAATTGCAGATTTGTGTAACATTTTACAAATTGCGTTACCTGTCTGGAAATATACACCAGTAGGTCCACCTGTTCCTATCGTGAAAAACTCTGCTGATTTTGCAACACCAGTTAATGATAATGATGCAGCTAATATCAGTAAAGCACTAGATAGAGATGTAATTATTTTTTTCATTTTTTTCTCCCCATGTATCGTTATTTTTATATTATAATTCTAACAGTAAGTAATTGGGTATGTATAGTCAGATTTTATATTGATTCTGACCACTTTTTCAACTTGTCAACACCTTCGACTATCTTAGGGGCTAACTCATTAATTAAAGTATCATCAATTTTTGTGTTGTCTTCAATTTCTTCCATAAATTTTTTTCCATCAAAGTCAGTAAAGCTTAATCTTGCTAACATCCGATTTTGATCAAATCCAAAGTCAGATCCAGGCAATAAAGCAACACCTGTCTTATTTAAGATATCGTCACACATTTCAGCTGAGGAATTAAACTTTTTATTTAAAAACTCTGGCATCAAATAAAATCCACCTTGAGGTTTATTAATTAAAACTTTATTTGATTTTAAATTTTCATAAACGTAATGACCAACTGCTTTTAAAATATTTCTTGATCTATTAATATAATACGAGTGATCATTTTCATAAGCTATAATTGCTGCATATTGAATAGGAGCGCTGACAGCAGAAAAAGTTTCGCTTGCTAAAACATTGATCATTTCTTTGATTTTATTTAAAGAGTCTGGTACTATGAAATAACCCAATCGCCATCCACCAGCTCCACACCATTTGCTTAATCCAGTACTTATTATTGTTTTGTTAGGACAATAATTTGAAATAGATTTATAATTTTGTTCAAAACATAGTTCTGAGTAAATTTCATCAGATAAAATAATGAGATTATATTTATTAGCAACTTCAGCTATTTCTTCTAAGTTTTCGCAAATTTGGCCAGATGGATTATTTGGTGAATTAATAAATAATAAATAGTTTTTATTTTTATCTTTTATAATAAATTCCTCAATTTCTTTTGCTGTTGGGAACCAATTATTTTCTGCTTTTGTTTGTAAAATCTTTACTTTATTCCTTCCAAGTATAGCCTGGGGCGCATATGAAACCCAGCTTGGAGCTGGTAAAATAATTTCTCCATCAAAAATTATATGCAATAAAAACATTAATTCCTTGGATCCTGGTCCTATTATTACATTTTCAGATTTATAATTAAAATTTTTTTTAACAGAAGTATATTTTGCCACTGCATCTCTCAACTTGGATAAACCTTGCATTGGTAAATATTGATTTTGATGAGCATTGGTTTTTAATTCCTCAACAACATCAGTAGGAACTTTAAATGGAGATTGTCCAAAACCAAATTTAAATATTTTTTTTCCTTGCTCTTCTAATTTTCTTGAAGTCTCATTTATTGCTAATGTTGAAGATGGTTTAAGGCTTTTAACTAAGTCTTTTAACATTTAATTACTAAGCTCTTTTAAATTCTTAAAATATTTTAAAGCGTCAGGATTTGCTAAAGCTTCTTTATTTTTTATTTTGTTTCCCTCAATTGTATTTTTAACTGCTAGTTCTACAATTTTACCACTTTTAGTTCTTGGAATATCATTGACCACAATTACTTTACTAGGAACATGTCTTGGAGAGGCATTTTTTCTAATTTGCATTTTTATTCTTTTTAATAAATCTTCACTAAGATGAAATTTTGAATTCATAATTAAAAATAAAATAATTCTAACATCATTATCCCAGGATTGCCCCACAACAATTGACTCTTTTACTTCCTTAAATTTTTCAACTTCAGAATAAATTTCTGCTGTTCCAAGCCTAACCCCTCCAGGATTTAAAGTTGTATCTGACCGGCCATGGATAACGAAACCATTATTTGTTTTTATTTCTGCAAAATCACCATGATGCCAAACATTAGGAAAACGATTGAAATATGCATCTTTATACTTTTTATCATTTTTATCATTCCAAAACTTCAGTGGCATTGAAGGGAAAGGATTTTTACAAATTAATTCTCCCTTTTTATTTATTATAGACTTTCCCTTGTCATTAAAAATATCAACATTTAAAGCTAATCCTTTATTTTGAATCTCCCCAACGTGCACTGGTTGATATAAATTTCCTAAAACAAAACATGAAACAATATCAGTACCACCTGAAATTGATGCTAAATGAACATTCTTTTTTATATTTTGATATACATATTTAAACCCTTCGTTTGATAAAGGTGATCCTGTTGAACAAATAGTTTTTAACTTTTTTAGATTATACTTATATTTTAGTTTTGGTTTTAATTTACGTAATGCATCTACATATTTTGCGCTTATTCCTAAAAATGTAATATTTTCTTTCTCTGCAATTTTAAGCAATAAGTCGTCTTTCTTAAACATTGGCGAACCATCAAATAATACTATTGAGGCTTTAGAGGCTAAAACGCTTACTAACCAATTCCACATCATCCATCCACAAGTAGTAAAGTAAAAAACATTGTCTCCTTCTTTAATATCACAATGTAATTGATGTTCTTTTTTATGTTGAATCAATACTCCTCCAGTCCGATGACAAATACACTTAGGTTTTCCTGTTGTTCCACTTGAATAAAGTATGGCAAGCTCATGGTCAAACTCATATTTAGAGTAATTTATATTCTTAGAATTAATTTTCATTAATTCATTCCATCTAAAAATATTTTTTTTAAATGATAATTTATAATTTATAAATTTTTCTCCAGGATAACTTATAATTACAATATTTTTAATTGAAGGTATGTTTCTTAAAATTTCTGAAAGTCTTTCTAAAACGTTAATTTTTTTTCCATTATAGAAATATTGATCAGTAATAAATAATAACTTTGGATTTATTTGAGAAAATCTTTCTATTACCCCCTTTACCCCGAAATCTGGTGAACAGGAGGACCATATTGCTCCTATTGAAGATGTGGCTAAAAAAGCCTCTACAGTTTCAATAGTATTTGGCATGTAAGCAGCTATTCTATCTTTTTTCTTAATCTTTTTGTCTATAAGGAACTGTATTAACTTACTTGTGTTTCCATTTAATTTAGACCAAGTTCTCTCTTCTCTATAATTATTTTCACTTATAAAAGTTATGGCTTTTTCATTATTATTTTTAGATAATAAATTTTCAGCAAAATTTAATTTACTTTTGGGTAAAAATTTATTTTTGTAAAATATTCTAGATTTTTTAATTTTTTTATTCCCTTTTATTCCTTTGATTTTGCTAAAATTCCAGAAAGTGCTCCAAAATTCAGGAGAGTTTTTAATACTCCAATTTAATATTTTTTGATAATTGCCATTAAAATTTTTGTTAAATTTTTTAGAAATATATTGCTCAAATTTATAAAGAATTGAATTTTTTTTTTGATTTAGTGATGCTTGCCAAATTTTTTTGGTCATATTTTTTTTTAAATTACCATTATAGAATTAATCTTATTTATGCTAATCTAACTGAACTTAATAAGTAAAATGAGAACTTTTTACCCTCCGATTCGGTCATGTTTTAGTCTATTTTTGTTCTTTAACACCAACAATATCTGGTAGGTAGAAAAAAAGATATACCAAAGATAGAAATGACTAAACACAAAATTACAGCTGTTCTTGGACCAACTAATACAGGAAAAACCCACCTGGCTATAGAGACTATGCTGTCTTTCGATACTGGTATGATTGGATTTCCATTAAGATTATTGGCTAGAGAAGTTTATGACAAAGTAATTAAAAAAATTAGTATTGATAAAGTAGCTTTGATCACAGGCGAGGAAAAAATAATACCTCAAAATGCAAAATATTTTTTATGTACTGTTGAGTCTATGCCCATAGATAAACATTTAGAATTCGTTGGAGTGGATGAAATACAAATGTGTGCTGATCATGAAAGAGGTCATATTTTTACAGATAGACTTTTAAATATGAGAGGAGAAAAACTCACAATGCTCATGGGTTCTAATACCATTAAAAATATAATTTCTAAACTTGATGCAGATGTAGAGTTTATAAACAGAGACCGTTTATCAAAATTAACATATACGGGTCATAAAAAAATTTCTAGAATAAATAGAAAAACAGCAATAATAGCTTTTTCTGCAGAAGAAGTTTATGCCATAGCAGAACTTATAAGAAGACAAAAGGGTGGTGCTGCAATAGTAATGGGATCATTAAGCCCTAAAACAAGAAATGCCCAAGTAGAATTGTATCAGTCTGGTGATGTTGATTTTTTAGTGGCAACTGATGCTATAGGAATGGGAATTAACATGGATTTAGACCATGTTTTTTTTTCAAATCTTAAAAAATTTGATGGTAAAAAACTAAGAAAATTAAATCTCTCTGAAATTGGTCAAATCGCAGGTAGGGCTGGTAGATATCTTAATGATGGTAATTTTGGAATTACTGGTGATTGTAAAGAAATTACATCCGAAGATGTTGAACTATTAGAAAATCATAAATTTGAAGAAATAAGAAATCTTTTTTGGAGAAATTCAAATCTTAACTTTAATAATCCATTGAGTTTAATTAAATCTCTTGAAGAAAAACCTAATACAGAATGGTTAAGAAAAATACACGAATGTGAAGATGAAAAAGCTTTAAAATATTTTTTAAGGGATAAAAGTTTAATCAATTTAGAATTTAATAAAAAATCACTTAACCTATTATGGGAATGCTGCCAAATACCCGATTTTGTTAAGAAAACTTATGGAAATCATTATGAAGTTATTGGCAATGTATTTTCATTTCTAAACAGTGAAAAGGGTCAAATTAGTGATGAATTTATGAGATTACAGCTTATAAAACTTGATAAATTAGAAGGAAATGTAGATTCTTTATCAAATAGAATTGCAAATGTTAGAACTTGGTCTTATGTTTCAAATAAAAATAACTGGATTGAAAATCAAGATTATTGGATAGAAAAAACAAAACATTTAGAAGATAGACTTTCAGATAGACTTCATGAAGAACTTACAAAAACTTTTATTGATAAAAGAGCCAGCGTTCTTGCAAGAGGCTTAAAACAGGATATGGAATTTAAGACAGAAATTTTAGAAAATAACGATGTGATGATCGATGATCAATTTATAGGAAAAATAAAAGGTCTTAAATTAGAGTTAGATTTTAAAAAAGGAGCGTTAGAAACTGACATTAAATCATTAAAAAAAGCTGCTAGACAATCTATTGGGCCTGAGCTTGAAAAAAGAATTCAAATAATTATTGATACAGGACTAATTGAGTTGAATGATGATTTTAAAATTTATTGGAATAATTTTCCCATAGCAAAACTGTCTGCAGGAAATGATTACTTAAACCCAAGTTTTGAACTAATTATTGACGACAGCATTGAACAAAATCCAAAACAAAAATTAATTGATTTTACTAGCAAATGGATACAAACAAAAATTAATACAATTCTAAAAAGTCTCGTTGATTTAAAAAATCTTAAAGAAAAAGACTCTTCAATTAAAGCTTTAGCTTATCAACTTTATGAAAATAACGGGGTACTTAAACGAGAAAAAGTTTCAGAATATTTAAAAACACTAGGTCAAAATGAAAGAAAAATTTTAAGAGATCTTGGTGTTAAGTTTGGAAGATATCATGTTTTTTTATATCAATTAATTAAGCCTGAGGCAGTATCTCTCAGAACTTTATTGTGGAAAAATTTTCATCAAAAATATTATAAATTAAAACCTCCTACTTTTGGCCTTAATTTTTTAGATGATCAAGAGTCTAGAAATAGAAATTTTATGCTCCTTTGTGGTTTTGAAAAATTTGATAACTTATTTGTTAGAATTGATATTTTAGAGAGACTTTTCATGCAAATAATTAATTCTAATTCAAAAGAAAACAAAGAAATAAAAATGGTACCTGAGATGTTAAATCTTTTAGGTTGCAGCAAAGATAATTTTAAAAAACTTTTAAAGAAAATGGGATATAAAATTTTTGACAAAGAGGAAGAAACATTTTTTAAATATATTCCTATTAAACAGTTTAAAAAAAATCCAGTAAAAAAAGTTTCTAGCGAAAATCCATTTAAAGTATTAAAAAATTTAAATCTTGGATAATTTCTATGTTTTTTAAAAAAAAAGACAATAAGACAGATAATAATTTTTTAGTAAAAATTTGTGCTTTATTGATTCATGCAGCTAAGATAGATGAAAATTATACAAATAGTGAAGAAGAAATAATAAAAAAAACTTTAATAGAGCTAGGCTCTAGTGAAAATGAACTGGATAATATAATAAAAGAAGCAAAAATTATTGAAGAAAATTCAAATCAAATTTTAGATTTTACGAGAGAGGTTAAAAACCTAGCCGAAGAAGATAAGATTAAAATAATTGAAGCATTATGGTCTATAATCTACTCAAATGAAGATGCTGATATATATGAAACAAATTTGATGCGACGCCTTGCTGGCCTCTTATATATTGACAGTAAAACTATGGGAGATATTAAGAATAGAATTCAAAATCAAAAACCTTAGATGACTTATGTTGTAAATGATAAATGTATCAAATGTAAATTAACTGATTGTGTTGATGTATGCCCGGTAGATTGTTTTTATGAAGGCAAAAATATGCTTGTAATTAAACCGGATGAGTGTATAGATTGTGGCGTTTGTGAGCCGGAATGTCCTGTTGATGCCATAACTGCAGATACGGAACCTGGTAGTGAAAAATGGTTAGAAATCAATACGAAATATTCTGAAATCTGGCCTAATATAAGCGAAAAAAAAGATCCACCAAAGGATCATGAAGAATTTAAAGATGAGCAAAATAAGTACGAAAAATATTTTAAAGAAAATCTTTAAAAGTAAGACTGAAAAAAAAGTGAAAAAGAAAACATCAAAAAAAGTAGTTAAAAAAGTTGAAAAACCAAAAAAAACTAAAAAAGTAACAAAGAAAGTTACACCCAAAAAAACTAAAAAAATAATAAAAAAAACTTCTTCAAAGATAAATAAAATAAAAAAAGTATCAAAAAAAAGTGAGACTCGACAGGAACCAAAAGTAGATAATTTAAGAATTTCTAAAAGTAATGAGGTCAAGCCTGAAATAAAAAAAGTAAAAAAACAAGAAACCGAGAAAAGAGAATACAAAATTAAAGATCACATTGTTTATCCAAAACATGGTGTTGGTCAAATTACAGAATTTAAAAAAATTAACATAGGTGGAATAGACGTCGAGACCTATGTAATAAAATTTGAAAAGGATAAAGCAAATGGTATGGTTCCAGTTAACAAACAATCTCATTTGAGACCTTTAGCTACTATCAACCAAGTAAATAAATGTATCTCTATTCTTAAGAGTAAGCCTAAAATAAAAAGGTCAATGTGGAGTAGAAGGGCACAAGAATATGAAGCTAAAATCTCTTCAGGAAAAATTTATGAATTAGCTGAAGTTGTTAGAGATTTAAATAAAGGCGATGATCTTATGGTTGATCAATCTTATAGTGAAAGACAACTATTTGAAAAAGCTTATGAAAGAATATTGTCGGAATTTCAGATTGTGCTAAATGTGTCATTAGAAAATACTCAAAAGAAACTTGATAAAGCTTTAAAAAGAAATTTAGGCGGGCAAACTCAATCTGTTACTTCTCAACCCAAAACTCCCTCTACAGAATTGCCAGTAGAAGAACCTATTTCAGATACTGACGAACATCTAGACGAATAAAAAAAACGCCTCCCATACAAATTGTAATGAGAAGCGTTTTTAGTAAAGATTAGTAAATTACTATCTTTTTCTTCTTTTAGCTTTTTTAGCCTTTTTTGCTTTTTTCTTAGTTTTCTTTGCTGCTTTTTTCTTAGTTTTTTTAGCAGCTTTTTTTCTTTTCTTAGGCATCTTTAGCTCCCTGTTTAAGTTAAACGAATCAAATTGATTCGCTGTTAATATATTTTTATTTTTTTCTGCAAGTTATGTCAATTCTTTAATTAAAACATAAATTTAAAAAAAAAATTTTATTTTTATTTTTTTTTAGAATTTTTTTTAATTAATTTTGTTAATGTTTATGCGGATAATAAACAGATATTTAAAATTAATTTAATAAAGTTTTTCTAATCGATTTTTATATTTTTCAGTTACTTTTTTTCTTTTTACTTTCATTGTTGGTGTCATTAAACCATTTTCTATAGAAAAATTTTCATCTATTAATTGAATTTTTTTTATTTTTTCTAATAAAGTTAATTTTTTATTTATTTTTTCAATTACATTATCAATTTTTTCTTTCTCTCTTAAAAAGTCTTTACTAGGTACTATTAATGCAACTAAATAATTTTTTTTATCACCATAAACCATGCATTGATCTATTTCTGGTTCATTTGTAATCATATTTTCAATTTTAGCTGGTGAAATGTTATCTCCTCCCGCACTTACAATAATATCTTTTTTTCTATCAGTTATTTTTAAATAACCCTCTGGGTCTATTTCTCCAATATCACCTGTATGAAGCCATCCATCAATAATAACTTCATCTGTCTCCTCTTTTTTATTCCAGTACCCCAACATTACATTTTCCCCTTTAACTAAAATTTCTCCATCATCAGCAATTTTTACTTGGTTTCCTTTAAAAGGTGGTCCTACAGTTTCAACTTTTATCTTATCTATAGGGTTACAACTTACTACTGGAGAGGTTTCTGTGAGACCATAACCTTGAAGTGTAGGCAGTCCTACAGAATTCAAAAATTCTCCTATTTCTTTATCTAGTGCTCCTCCGCCTGAAACAAAAGCTTTTAAATTTCCACCAAATTGTTTTTTTATTTTTTTTCTTACTAAGGCTTCAGTTATCATATTTACAAATTTTTCTTTGACGGTCATTTTTTGGTTTAATAGTTTTTTCTTGCCCAATTGAATGGTTGCATTAATTAATTGAGCTTTGAAACCTGATTGTTTTTTTAAATTAATATTTATTTTGTTATAAAGATTTTGATAGAATCTTGGAACTGCTGTCATAATTGTAGGTTTGGCCTCAGATATATTTTCTAAAAGTTTTTCTATTTTTTCTGCATAAAATACTTTTGCTCCAACAGCAATTTGAACAAATTGTACACTATGTTCATAAGAATGGGAAAGTGGAAGCCAAGTTAAAAATACTGGCCTTGTATCTATAAGTGGTTTTAAAATCTCAGATGCTCCAACAAGATTATTTAAAATTCCACCATGGCTTAAGACTACACCTTTTGGGTTGCCTCCAGTTCCTGATGTATAAATTATACATGCTGGAGAAGTTCTTTTTAATCTATTATTTTGTATTTTATCTTCTTCAAATAAATTATTTTTTAGTATCGTATTAAAATCTAAAAATTTATTTTTATTTATTATGTTTAAGTTATTAGTTACTTTATTAACTTCATCTAATGTTATTATCTTTTTTATAAATTTTTTTTCATTAATTATATTATTCAATTTTTTAAGCATTTCATTGTTTGACACAATTAATAAGCTTGGTTCACAGTCTTCAATTAAATATTTATAATCATCTTCAGTGTATGTTGTGTATGCAGGTACAGTAATTCCTCCTGACAACATAATTGCCATATCAGAAATAAACCATTCTGGTCTATTTTCAGAAACCAAAAGGCATCTTTCATCCTCCTTTATGTTTTCTCTAATTATTTTCGATAATTTTAAAATATTATTTTGTGTTTCTTCCCATGTATATGTTTTTTTATTTAATGGATTAAGCGATTCTAAAAAAACATCTTTTTTATTTTGTTTGATTACTTGAAGAGAAAATAATTCAATTAAGTTGTTTAAATTTTCTAAATTCATTATTTCTGGTGGGCGAAGAGAGAATCGAACTCTCACTTCTTGCGAAACACGATTTTGAGTCGTGCGCGTCTACCAGTTCCGCCATTCGCCCTTAATTTTTATTAAATTATATTTAAATAGTATAAGAACTAAATTTATATTAAAACCAAAAAATGTTTCAAAGACTTTATAAAAAATGTTTGAATTTAGCTGGACATAAAAATTCAAACTTTTATTTAGGACTTGTATCTTTTATTGAAAGTTCATTTTTTCCTATACCGCCAGATGTAATGATTGTTCCGATGGTAATTGCTAAAAAAAAACAATTTATAAAAATATTTTTAATAGCTTCTATATTTTCAGTTCTAGGGGGTATTTTAGGATATTTGATTGGCTACCTATTTTTTGATTTAGCAATGTATGTTGTCGAATTTTATAATTATGAGGATAAAGTTGAAAATTTAAAATCAAGCATGTCTAAAGGGAGTGGTTTCCTAGCATGGTTGAGTATACTTTTTTTAGCAGGCTTTACACCTTTGCCATATAAAGCTTTTACAATCACAAGTGGCTTAATTACATTTAATTTACCTGTTTTTATAATTGTCAGTCTCGTTTCAAGATCTCTTAGATTTTTTATTGTTGCATTTCTATCCTATAAATTTGGAGAATTATTTACTGAATATATGAATAAACATGGATCAAAATGGTTTACTGTTATTGGGATTTTAATAGTTATAATATTTGTATTTATATATTTATTTTTAAAACTTAATGGCTGAAAATAGTAAAAACTTATTAATAAAGCTTATTTTTTTAATCAGTATAATTGCTTTAGCATCTGCGCTCTTTATTGAATATAAACTGGGTCATCAGCCATGTAATCTTTGTATTTTAGAACGAATACCATATCTATTAGCAATAATATTAATTTTATTAAATTATAAATTTAATCATCTTGAAAAATTATTTTTAATCTTACTTACAATTGTGTTTTTTTTTGCATCTATTCTATCTCTATATCATTTAGGTATTGAGCAGGGTTTTATTCAAGAATCAATGGTTTGTGATCTGAAAAGTAGGTCAAATTTGTTGTCAAAAGATGACATTTTAAAGCAATTGCAAGAAAAAAGTATATCTTGCAAAGATGTAACATTTAAAATATTTGGATTATCACTTACAACTTATAATATTTTAATATCTTTATTAATTACAATATACACAACAAAAATTTATTTAGATTATGACAAAAATTAATAATAAAAGAGTTGAAGAATTTATTAGAGTTGATCATGCAGGTGAAAGAGGTGCAATCAAAATTTATGAAGGCCAATTACTTGCATTAAATACATTTATTAAAGATGATAGTTTAAAAAAAACTATTGAAGAAATGAAAGAACATGAAAAAGAACATTGTGAATTTTTTGAAAATGAAATTAAGAAAAGAAATATTCAACCAACAAAATTTTTGCCTCTATGGGATTTATTGGGAGTAGGGTTAGGATTTGGATCAACTTTATTAGGTAAAAAAGCTGCAATGCTTTGTACTGCTTCAGTGGAAGAAGTTATTGATAAACATTATCTCGACCAAATTAACCAACTTGGTAATGATGAGAAAAATCTTAAAAAAAAGATTATTAAATTTAGAGAAGATGAAATACATCACAAGGATATTGCCTATGATGAGGGTGCAACAAAAAAAGGCGCCTACTCAATATTAGATAAAATAATTAAAACTGGCTCTAAAATTGCAATAAATATTTCTGAAAAAATTTAAGACTCTAACTCGACATCCCAGTACAAATAATCCATCCAACTTTTATGTAAAAAATTTGGTGGAAAGTTTTTGCCATTTTTATGTAAATCTTCTGTAGAAGGTCTATATGGGTTCTGGTTAAGCTTCATTCCTGAAAATTTCAATAATTTTCCACCTTTTTTAACATTACAGGATGAACAAGCGGTTACCACATTATCCCAATTGGTTTCACCTCCTTTTGATCTTGGTAATAAATGATCAAAAGTTAACTCTTCACTACTTCCACAATATTGACATGAAAATTTATCTCTTAAGAAAACATTAAATCTTGTAAAACTAGGTTTGGTCTGTGGAATAATATAGTCTTTTAGAGCAATAACACTGGGTAATTGCATATTAAATGAAGGACTTCTTATTGTTCTATCATAGTTACTTACAATTATAACTCTATCTAAAAAAACAGACTTTACAGTGTCTTGCCATGACCATAAAGACAAAGGATAGTAGCTTAATGGTCTATAATCAGCATTAAGTACTAATGCGGGGCATTTTTCTAACGAAACATTTTGTTCGATAAAATTATTCATTAAGTATTTTTAACTTACTTAAACAATTTTATCAATATTAAGGAATACTAAATTTTTTTTAAAATATAATTAAGAGCTGTACTTGAAGCCTCTATAGGAATATGATGATCACAATTTTTAATTAAAAGAGTTTTCACATCAATATTATTTCTAATTAAAAAATCTTTAGCCTCTAACAGATGAGTAGAAGGTACAACTTGATCTGCATCACCATGAATTAATAGTGTTTCTGTTGAATTTTTGATTCTTGATTTCAAATTGTCTTTATTAATTATTTTTCCAGAAAAACCTATAATGCATAAAAATTTTTCTTCTGAAGTTAAACCAACATTAAGTGACATCATGCAGCCCTGACTGAAACCTGATAGACATATTTTATCATTTGATAAATTAAATTCTTTTTTAATTTCACCGATAAATTGTTTAATCTTTTCCTCAGCTTTTAATGATTGTTCAAGTATGTAACTAGAGTCTTCTTTGGTAAGATCAAACCATTGGCATCCTGATGGATTTATTGAGCAAGTTTCATGCCCATTCGGACAAATAAAAACTGTGTTAGGCAAATGTCTTTTCCAGTTTAAGGTCAACATACTAATATCATTGCCATCTCCACCATATCCATGGAGTAAAATAATAGCGTTTTTAATTTCAGTTCCTTCTTCTGGCTTAATTATTATTGAATCTAGGCAAAATGTCATAGTTGATTAATTATGTTTTTTATTTCTTAAAACAATCTACAATATTTATATGCTTTCAGGAATATTTGTAAAAATTCTATCTATAGTGCTTTTAATAGCTGTAGGAATTGTTTTAGTTTTAGGAATTGGAACTCTCTTTAAAGGAGGAGAAACTAGCAAAAAATATTCAAATAAATTAATGCAACTAAGAGTTCTACTTCAATTTATAGCCATACTTGTTCTCGTAGGGTTTGCTTATTTTTTTAAAAACTAATTATAGTCCTTTAACCAACCTATAAAGTTTTCATCATCAAAATCTATTGATCCAATTATTCTAGCAAATTCTTTTCCCTCTTTATCAATAAGGATTGATGTTGGAACTCCACGTAAGCCAAATGTTTTTGCAAGTGTGGTTGGAGCATCAAAATATGGTTCAAGATTTTTAATATTTAACTCTTTAAAAAAACCATCAATTTTTTTTATACTTTCTTTGGATATATTAATTACAAAAACTTTTAAATTATTCAAATCTTCATTAATTTGTAGCCTATCTAAAGATGGCATTTCTTCTTTACATGGCTCACACCAAGTAGCCCAAAAATTTAATAAGATTAGATTTCCATTAAATTCACTTAAGTTAATTCTTTTATCCTTTTTGTCTAAAAAAATAACATTATCATAGACTTTTGGATCTTTATGAATGACAACATTTTTTATTTCGGATACATCATTAGCAAAGACATTAGTTGTCAAAAAAATAAATAATATTAAAAATCTCATGTTAAATAGTTATAATTAAATACCATGGCAAAAAATAAAAACAACCAAGCAATATGGAATACGCGTATCAAGAAGAGCGCATCAAGCTTATTTCAAAAAGTTGGTAACTCAATTGATATTGATAAAAGACTTTATAAGGAGGATATTAAAGGTTCGATTGCTCATGTTGAGATGTTATTTAAACAAAAAATTATTTCTTTTAAAATTAAAAATAAAATTATCTATGGGCTTATGAAAATAGAAAAAGAAATTTCTAAAAAAAAATTTGAGTTTAATAAAAAATATGAAGACATTCACATGAATATAGAAAAAAGACTTTTTCAAGTAATAGGAGAAGAAGCGGGTTACATTCACACGGCAAGATCTAGAAATGATCAGGTAATTACTGACTTTAAAATTTGGATAAGATCTTCAACTAAGGAGATTAATATTTCAATAGATAAAGTAATTAAAGGCACATTAAAATTAGCAGAGAAAAATATAGATACCATTATGCCTGGATTTACTCATCTTAAAAATGCACAGGCTATATCTTTTGCTCACTACCTTATGGCTTATGTAGAAATGTTTAACAGAGATAAAAAAAGATTTACTAATAATTTAGAAAGTTTAGATGAAAATCCCTTGGGAGTTGCTGCGCTAACAGGAACTTCTTTCAATATTGACAGAAATTATACAAGCAAAAAACTAGGATTTAAAAAACCAACAAATAATTCAGTTGACACTGTATCAGATAGAGATTTTGTTTTAGATTTTTTATATAGTGTTTCTGTATGTTCAATGCATATTTCAAGAATAGCTGAAGAACTTATTATTTGGAGTTCAGATGGTTTTAATTTGATCCATCTTTCAGATAAAGTTGTGACAGGTTCATCAATAATGCCTCAAAAGAAAAATCCAGATTTATTAGAATATTTAAGAGGAAAGTCTGGAAGTAGTTATGGTAATTTATTTTCAATGCTTACTATTCTAAAAGGCCTTCCACTATCTTACTTTAAAGATCTCCAAGATGATAAAGAGATTGTTTTTAAATCAAATGATACTTTAATTAATTGTCTTAAAATTTTTGATGAAATACTTAAAAATACTAGTCCTAATAAAAAAAAGATGCTTGAACTTGCAAGTTCTGGGCATATTACAGCAACTGATTTAGCTGATTATCTCGTAAAAAATCATTCAATGTCTTTTAGAAAAGCTTATCAAAAAACAGCTGCCATAGTTAATTTAGCTGAGAAAAATAAGAAGAAACTCGATGAATTAAGCATAGAAGAATTAAAAAAAATTGAACCAAAGTTAACAAATGATGTTTTAAAAGTCTTTGATTTAAAGAATTCTGTTAATTCGAAAAAATCTTTTGGAGGAACATCTTTTGATAATATAAAAAAAATGATAATGAAATATAAGAAATAAATATGATAAGAAAAATTATCTTAATAATATTATTGTCAATAATGTTAGTTTCGTGTGGTAAAAAAGGATGTCCAAAGAATAACCAAGAAAAATGTAATGAGTTATTCAAACAAAAATAATGAAGTATATCAGTAAAAAACTTACAATTGATAAAGTTAAAGTACAAGATATAGCAGAAAAATATGGTACACCAATTTATTGCTACTCTTTTAACAAGTTAAAGAAAAATATTAAAAATTTTCAAAAAAATTTTAGTTCTTTTTCTCCATTAATTTGTTTTGCAGTTAAATCTAACACTAATATCAATCTGATAAGAGAAATAAAAAAATTTGGCCTTGGTGCAGATGTAGTATCGAAGGGAGAACTTCTGATGGCAATAAAAGCTGGTGTAAGCCCAAAAAAAATTGTTTTTTCAGGAGTTGGCAAAACATCTGAGGAAATAAGTTTTGCAGTAGAAAAAAAAATATTATTAATTAATGCCGAATCTGAAAGTGAAGTTAGAGAAATTGATAGAATCGCAAAAATAAAAAAAAGAAAAGTTAAAATTGGTATTCGATTAAATCCAAATACAGATGCAAAAACATTAAGTCAAATTTCAACTGGAAAAAAAGAAAATAAGTTTGGAGTAAATGAAAAAATATTTTTTAAACTTGTTAACTTTTGTAAAAATTCAAAAAATATTAGTCTAAAGTGTCTTAGTGTTCATATTGGAAGTCAAATTTTAGATTACAAACCTTATGAAAAAATGCTCAGAGTAGTTGATAGAATAATAGATAAAATTAATCATAAGTTTGAATTCATTGACCTGGGCGGTGGTATGGGTATTTCATACACACATAAAGATAAAAAACTTAATTATGCAAAATACAATGAAATAATTAAAAAATTTTTAAAAAGACATAAATTAAAAATTATATTTGAACCAGGAAGATCAATAATAGGAGACACTGGAACTCTTATTTCTAAAATAATTTACATTAAAAAAAATGAGTCAAAAAACTTTATAATTTTAGATGCAGCTATGAATGATTTAATGAGACCAGCTTTGTACGGAGCTCATCATAAAATTCTACCATCTATAAAAAGTAAAAGAAAATCTAATAAAACTTATGAATTTGTTGGACCAATATGTGAAAGTACAGATAAATTTAATACTTTAAAAAATTTTCAGGAATTAAAAGAAAAAGATTTGATAGCAATATGTGATGTTGGCGCTTATGGTATGTCCCTCAGCTCTAATTATAATATCAGATTAAAACCATCAGAAATATTAATTAAAGGATCGAAAATTCAAATTATAAGAAAAAAACAGAAGTACAAAGACTTGATGTAACTTTTGATCATAATGATTAGAAACTTTATATTTTCAATTTTTTTCTTTTTAGGAATAATTTTAATTTCATTAATTTTTTTACCTGCATTTTTTTTACCTCAAAAAGTTGTTTTATTAGGTGGAAAACTAATGGGACATTGGACTGAATTGTGTTTAAAAGTTTTTTTATCATCAAAAATTATAATCAAAGGTAAAGAAAATATTATTAATAATGAAAAGTTTTTTATTTGTGCATCTCATCAATCAATGTTTGAAACCTTTTATCTTCAAACAATTTTCAATTCTCCAGTCTTTATCTTAAAAAAAGAATTATTATTAATTCCTATTTTTGGTTGGTACTTAAAAAAAATTGGATCTATTTCGATTAAAAGAAATAAAATTACTAAAGATAATTTAGGATTCTTTGAAGATATTGCTAAAATTATTTCTAGCTCAAAAAGACCGCTAATAATATTTCCTCAAGGCACAAGAGTTTTGCCTAACGAAAGACCATCTTTTAAAAAAGGTGCTTCCAGAATTTATGAAGAATTAAAAATTCCATGTCAGCCTGTTGCTATTAACTCTGGATATGTTTGGCCAAAAAAAGGTTTTAAATTAAGCCATAAAACAATTACAATTGTAATTTTAAAACCTATAGCTTCTGGACTTCCAAAAGAAGAATTTCTAAATAATTTGGAAAAGAGTATATACGAAGAACTAGATTTACTTAACTAGCCCTTCATTGGCATTACAACAAATATACTGTCAAAATCACCCGGATCTTTTATCAACGCTGGTGAGCCAGTATCATTAAAAAATACTTCAACTCTTTCTCCATCAAGTTGCGATGCCACATCAATTAAATATCTTGAGTTAAAACTTATCTCTAAATCATGATCAAACTTTACATTTAAAGTTTCCTTACCATCTCCACTATTTGTATTATTAACTGAGAGATCCAAAATATCTTTTGATAAATTAAATTTTACTCCATCTTTTTTATCTAAGGAAACAGATGCAACTCTATCAACTGAATTAAGAAATAATTTAAGATCTATTTCTAATTTTTTTTGGTTATTTTTTGGTATTACTTGAATGTAGTTTGGAAATTTTCCATCAATTAATTTAGAAATTAAAATGCTGTTATTTAATTCAAATTTAATTTTCGACTTAAGATTAGAAACTTTTACATCTCCATCATAACTGTCCAATATTGAACATAACTGAAAGATTGTTTTTTTTGGAAGTATAATAGGTTCGAAATCAATTTTTTGATCTAATCTTATTTTTGAAATTGACATACGATGACTATCCGTTGCAACAGCAGTCAAATAGTTTTTATCTTCAACTTCAGTTTGATGGAAATATATACCACTTAAATAATGCCTAGTTTCGTCATTTGAAACTGAAAATTTACATTTATTTAATAATTTTAAAAGTTGCTTTGATTTTATAACAAATTCATTTTCATTAAAATTTTCATCAGTCAATGGAAATTCTGTGGCGCTGATACAATTTAAATTAAAAATAGATTTTTCTGACTCTACTTGTAATTTACTTATATCTGTTAATGACAGATTAATTTTTTTTCCTGAAGAAAACTTTCTAACGATGTCATACATAATTGAAGAAGTTGTGGTAGTTTTTCCTTCTTCTAACACTTCAATATTATTTAACTGATGAACAAATATTAAATCTAAATCTGTAGCTGTGATTGTTAATTTTGAATTACTAACATCTAATAAAATATTAGATAAAATCGGAAGAGTACTTCTTTTTTCAATAACTCCCTGACAGTAATTTAAAGCTTGTTGAAGATCTTGTTGGTTAACGTTAAATTTCATTATCTTTATTATTATATAGTATCTGATTTTTTAGTTTATTAATATTATCAACCATCTCGGGATCTTTTTCCTTAATTTTTTCTATAGTCTTTACCGAATGGATTATTGTTGTATGGTCTCTATTGGAAAATTCTCTACCTATTTCAGGTAAAGATTTTGATGTTAAAATTTTTGTCAAATATATAGCTGTTTGCCTCGGTCTAACTAAGTATCTTGATCTCCTTGATGACAACATCTCATTTTTACTAATCTTAAAAAACTTACAAACTATTGTCTGTATTAAATCAATTGTAACTTTATTTTCAGCCAGGTTTAATAGGTCTTTTAAAATGACCTTTGTTTCAGACAAATTAGGAGCCTTATTATATATTCTTGAAAACGAAACTACTCTATTTATCGCTCCAACAAGCTCTCTAATGCTTGCTGCAATTTCTGTACTAATAAAATCTTGTATTTCTTTAGAAACTTGTAGCTGATCTGCATACAAACTATTTAATTCTTCAGTTTTCTTTTCAATAATTTTTTTTCTTAGTTCTAGGTCGGGTTTTTGAATATCAACCACCAAGCCACCCGAAAATCTAGATTTAATTCTATCTTGAATTCTTGAAAGTTTATTTGGAGCTCTGTCAGCTGAAACAATTATTTGTGACCCTTTATCTAACAATGCGTTAAATGTATGAAAAAATTCCTCCTGCATAGCTTCCTTACCACTAATAAATTGAATATCATCAATCAGCAAAATATCTGTATTTCTAAAATATTCTTTAAACTTAACCATATCATTCGCTTTTATTGATTTTACAAATTGATACATAAAACGTTCTGCAGATATAAACATTACTTTATTATTATCCTTTAATTGTAAACCAATAGAATTTAAAAGATGAGTTTTTCCCATACCAACTCCTCCATAGATATAAAGTGGATTATAATGAGATGTGTTTTCAGAAACTTTTAAAGATGCTTCAAAAGCAAGTTTATTGCTAGTACCTATTATAAAATTATCAAATCTTTTGTTAGGATCAATTCTATTATACTGAAGATACGAGTCTTTTATAAAAGAAATATTCTCATTTCTTTCTATAGGTTTTTTTATAACTTCATTTATTTTTTGTGATTTATCTTGATCGTCTATTTTAAATTCAATTCTAATAATATCTTTTTTATATAGTCGAATAATTTGTAAAATTTGATCCAAATATCTTGACGTGATCCAGTCTCGAATAAATCTTGTTGGAACTGATAATAAAAGATAATTGTTAAATTCATCTACAAATGAAATTTTTTTTAGCCAACTTTCATAAATATCTAAGCCCAGCTTACTTTTCATTTCGTTTTGAACTAATTTCCAGTCAAAACTTTCAGGGTTTAAATTGTTAATATTTGTAGATTTATACATAACTTGTAGGAGAGTCTCAGTTAGAACTAATTAAAAAAATTTGCAACAACTTAATAAAAAAATTAAAAAAAAAATAAAATCTATGATTGTAGTTTTTTAATTTGAAAGAAATGAATTTATAAAAAAATTTTTAACTCTTTAAAAAATTATATTTACAATTGAATCAAATGTAGATTGAATCAAACATAGATTGAATTAAGATTTATTAATTATTTACTTAATCTAAATGTAGTAATAAAAAATAATCTTTGAATACATGCAGTGGATACTAAAAGTTGTTTTTAAAATAAGATAAATAAAAAACTTTAGATTGAAGATATCTTTTTAGTAATTCTAGAAACATTTCTTGACGCGTTTTGTTTCTTAATGATCCCAGTTTTAGCAATCTTCATTAATTCAGAATTCAATTTAGGCAAGAATTTTAAAGCTTCGTCTTTCTTTTTATCTTCAATCAGTAAGTTCATTTTCTTTAGAGCGTTTCTAAATTTACTTTTTCTTGCTTTATTTACTGCAGTTTGTTTAGAAATTCTTCTAATTTTCTTAATTGCTGATTTTGTGTTTGCCATATCCGCAGGGGTATAACTTGAGAATTTAAAGTGGTCAATAAAATAATTGGCTATTTTTGGCAAGATTCACAAAAAAAAGTTGATCTATTTGAACTTATTTTTTTTTTTATCAGATCAGCACATCCAGAATTTTTACACCTCATGCCTTGTTGTTGATAAACTTTAAATTCATTTTGAAATCCACCCTTTGACCCTGACGTGTTTTTAAAATCTCTTATACTAGAACCTCCCTTACTTATAGCTTTTAAAAGAATTTTTTTTGAATTTAATATGATTTTTTTACATTCTTCTTTACTCAAAGAACATACTTTTTTAAAAGGGTATATTTTGCTTTTAAATAGTATCTCGCTTGCATAAATGTTTCCTACTCCTGATACAAATTTTTGATCAAGCAAAAGATTTTTAATATCTCTATTTTTGTATTTGAAATAATTATAAACATAATTTAAATCAAAGTTTAAATCGAATGGTTCTGGACCAAGATGATTAAATCTTTCTTTTAAATTTTTTTTATTTCTTATAATCTGAAAAAAACCAAATCTTCTTGGATCATTATAAACAACCTTAAATTTTTCAAAAATAATCTCTACATGATTATGTTTTTTTGGAAGGATTGGAGAATTGTAAAAACTAGTATTCGTAATTATATTATTCATCTTATTTTCAATGATATGAATAGTGCCCGACATACCTAAATGAATTAAACAATAGATATCTTCTGAAAGATAAAAAATTAAGTATTTAGAAAATCTTTCTACTTTAATTATTTTCTTATTTTCAAAATAGTTGCTAAAATTTAATGGGATTTTAAATCTTAAATTTCTATTTCTAACTATTACCTTTTTTACCTTTTTTTGTTTAATTTTTTTATTTAATGACTGTCTAACAATTTCTACTTCTGGTAATTCTGGCATTTAATACTATATTGAATATAATTTTTTTTTTATGCAACAATATCTTCAAAATAAAAAAGGTCTAGTAGATGGTGTTTTTGATCAAGTTTATAATAAATATGACTTGATGAATGACTTTATGTCTTTGGGTGTTCATAGATTTTGGAAAAAAAGTCTAATTAATATGATGAGCCCTTCTTTAAATAAAAATTTAATAGATGTTGCGTGTGGTACCGGTGATATTGGTAAGCTTTTTTTAGATAGTACCGATAAAGATATGAAGGTAACTTGTGTTGATCCAAATAAAGGGATGTTGGATCAAGGTAAAAAAAAATTGTCAAAGTATAAAAATGTAAAATGGATAATTTCACCAGCAGAAAATTTACCATTACCAGATAATACTTTCGACTTTTACACTATAAGTTTTGGTCTAAGAAATACCAAAAACCTAAATAAAGCCTTATCAGAAGCTTACAGAGTTTTAAAACCAGGTGGTCGTTATCTGTGCCTTGAATTTTCTAAAATTCAAAATTCAAATTTAGATTTTATCTATAAAAATTATTCAAAATTAATTCCTATTATTGGTGAATTTGTTGTTGGTGAAAAAGAGCCGTATGAATATTTGGTGAAGAGCATTGAACAATTTATTAATCAAGAGGAGTTGATTGATTTAATGAAAAAAAATAATTTTCATAAATGCACATATAGAAATTTTTCTGGGGGAATTGTTTCAATTCATACTGGATGGAAGTTATAATGATCAGAAAGTTAATAACTCTTTTTAAATTAGGAAGGAAAATTGCTAAATCTGACATTTTAAATATAACTTCGAAATTTAAAAAACCACCTTTAGCTGTAAAAATTATTTTTCAAATTTTGTCTTTTTCATTTTCTAAAAAAGAACAAAATAATTTTAACCAAAATGAAGGGGAAAGACTTTCTAGCTCATTAGAGTCAATGGGAACTACATTTATAAAACTTGGACAATTTTTAGCAACAAGGCCAGACATTATAGGAGAAGAATTATCGACCAAGCTTGAAAATTTACAAGATCGTCTTCCACCTTTTTCAATTAATAACGCAAAGGAAATAATAAAGAATGATTTAGGTAGTGATACTTATAATTCAATTATAGATTTAAGCGAACCTGTGGCAGCTGCTTCTATTGCGCAAGTACACAAAGCAAAAATTAATGATAACGGAACAATTAAAGATGTAGCTATTAAAATTTTAAGACCAGATATTAAAAAAATATTTAATGAAGAAATCGATGCTATGATGTTATTTGCTTTCATCATCGAGTCATTTGTAAAAAAAACAAAAAGATTAAAACTTGTTGAGGTTGTTTTTTTGTTAAAAGAAATAACTAATCTTGAGATGGATTTAAGGTTTGAGGCAGCAGCAGCAAATGAATATGCTGAAAATACGAAAAATGATGTTGGGTTTCAAGTACCACAAATATACTGGAATTTTACAAGTGAAAATGTGATGACTTTAGATTGGATAGATGGAGTTTCAATAAGAGAGACTGAAGAACTAAAAAATAGAAATCTAGATACAAATAAAATTGCTGAAGATATAATCCAACATTTCTTAAGACATGCTGTTAGAGATGGTTTCTTTCACGCAGATATGCACCAAGGAAACATTTTTATTGATAATAGCGGTCAAATAGCACCTATTGATTTTGGTATCATGGGAAGATTAGATAAAGTTAGTAAAAGGTTTTTGGCTGAAATCCTATTTGGTTTTATACAGAGAGATTATAAAAAAGTTGCTGAAGTTCATTTAGTTGCTGGATTAGTACCAAATAACGTTCCGATTGATGATTTAGCACAAGCATTAAGATCAATAGGAGAGCCTATTTTTGGACAAGCAGTAAAAGATATTTCTGGTGGTAAATTACTCAAACAATTATTTGATGTAACTGAGAAATTTAATATGCAAACACAACCTCAACTTTTAATGTTACAAAAAACAATGGTTGTTGTTGAAGGTGTTGCAAGAAAATTAAATCCTAACACCAATATCTGGACAACATCAAAACCAGTCCTTGAAAGTTGGTTAAGAGAAACAAAAGATCCTATTAATAATTTAAATGAAACAATAAAAAATACATCCGAAGTTATTAAAAGATTGCCTGAATTTCCTGAAATTATGGATAAAGCCAATCAAGCTTTAACATTTTTAGCAAGCGGCCAAATTCCTCACAACTCTAACTCTTTTACTGCATTAAATGATAAGAAATCTGAAATGATTGCATTTAGAAATCAATCTATTATTGGCTTATTAGGTCTTGTAATTATTGGACTATTAGTATTTTAATTCTGCAAAATGAAAAATGTGTTAAATAAAAAAATTCTATTAATTATATGTGGAGGAATTTCTGCTTATAAGAGTCTTGAAACAATAAGACTTTTTAAAAAAAATGGAGCAGAAATTAAAACTATACTTACTAGTAGTGCTAAAGAATTCATTACTCCTCTTTCTGTTGCCTCTCTTTCGCAAGGAAAAGTTTATAGTGAATTGTTCAATGTTGAAAATGAAACAGAAATGGATCATATCGCTCTATCAAGGTGGGCCGATATAATTTTAATAGCTCCTGCAACAGCCAACACTATTTCTAAGTTAGCGCAGGGTACAACTGATGACCTTGCTTCAACAGTGGTATTAGCATCAGATAAAGATATATATTTAGCTCCAGCGATGAATGTTAGGATGTGGGAACATCAATCTACAAAACAAAATTTAAAAAAACTTAAAAGCTTTGGTTATAAAATAATTGGACCAGAAATCGGGGAAATGGCTTGTGGAGAATATGGAGAGGGCAAAATGTCAGATCCAATTACTATTTCTTCAGAAATAGACAATTATTTTTTAAAACAAAAAAGTAATAAAAAACTTAAAGCAATAGTCACTGCGGGCCCAACAAATGAATATATAGATCCTGTTAGATTTCTAACAAATAAATCAAGTGGTAAACAAGGATATGAAATTGCTAAATCTTTATCTAAAAAAGGTTTTGATACAACTCTAATTTCTGGACCAACAAGTCTAAGTATTGATGAAGATATTAAATTAATTAAAGTAGAAACTGCTGACCAAATGTTGGTTGCTACACAAGAAAATTTACCTGCTGATGTAGCAATTTTTTCAGCCGCAGTATCTGATTTTAAAATTAATAAAAAATTTAAAAGCAAAATTAAAAAACAAGATTTTCTAAAATTAGATTTAGAAAAAAATGTGGACATTTTGAGTTATGTTTCTAATCACAACTCAATGAGACCAAACCTTGTAATAGGTTTCGCAGCTGAAACTGATGAAATTGAATTAAACGCAAAAGAGAAATTGAATAACAAAAATTGTGATTGGATTATCTCTAATGACGTATCTAATAAAAAAATTGGTTTTGACTCTGATTATAATGAAGTAACGATTCATTACAGAAATCAATACATAAAACCAGAAAGCCTTTCATATAAGAAAAAATCTGAAATATCTGATGAAATAGTTGATAGAATAATTTATCAATTAAATTAATGGTAAAAGTTCTTTTAAAGAAATTAGACTCATCTGTAGAGCTACCTTCATATAAAACTGATGGAGCATCAGGTATGGATTTAATGGCATTTATTAAAGAACCAATAAATTTAAAACCTTATGCATCTTGCCTTATTCCAACAGGCATTTCTGTGGCATTCTCTGGTGAATATGAGATTCAAATAAGACCTAGATCTGGCTTAGCTGCCAAAAATAGTATTAGTGTTTTAAATACACCTGGTACAATTGACAGTGATTATAGAGGTGAAATTAAAGTAATTTTATTTAATCATGGTAGTAATGACTTTTTAATTAATAATAAAGATAGAATTGCCCAAATGGTCTTAACACCAGTTGTTAAAATGGATCTTGAAGAAACAGATGATCTTCCAAATACAGTAAGAGGTGAAGGTGGCTTTGGTTCAACTGGGAAATGACTTTAAAACTAAATAAAAAAGAAATTGAGAAATTTTCAAGACAAATAATTTTAAAAGACATTGGGGTTATTGGTCAAAAAAAAATTCTAAATTCTAAAGTTCTTATAATTGGTATGGGAGGATTAGGTTGCCCAGTTGCAGAATTTTTAACTAGATCTGGAATTGGCACATTAGGAATAATAGATCATGATGTTGTAAGTGCTTCTAACATTCATAGGCAAAGTTTATATGATGAAAAAGATTTAAATAAGCTAAAAGTAAAAGTGGCTCAAAAGAAATTAGAGAATATCAATTCAAAAACTAAAGTAAATGCTTTCGCTATTAAATTAAACGATAAAAATTCAGAAAAAATAACAAAAAAATATGATTATATTATTGATGGTACTGATAATTTTAAAAGTAAATTTTTAATTAATGATTTAAGCCTTAAATATAATAAGTTTCTTGTTACTGGAGCTATCAGTAAATTTGACGGTCATATTTTCACTTTTAACTTTAAAAATAAAAAAGATCCTTGTTTAAGGTGCTTTTATCAAGAAGAAAGTATTTCAGATGATATTCTGAACTGCGAATATGAGGGAATTTTAGGAACTGTAGCTGGTATAGTGGGAACTATGCAGGCTAATGAGATATTAAAAAAAATACTAAATATTGGTCAAAATTTAGAACGCTCAATATTAATTATAGACTTATTAAATTTAAATTTTAGAAAAGTAAAAATAAATAAAAGAAAAAAATGTAAATGTAGATAATGAAAAAAAAAATTTATACTTTATTTTTTTTAATTTTTTTTATTTCTTATAGTGCTTCAGCTGAAATTTTTTTATCTCTAAAGAAAAATAAAGTTAATGTTCGCTATGGTCCAAGCTTTGATTCTGATGTTAAATATGTTTATAAAAAAATTAATCTTCCACTTAAACAGATAGATAAAAAAGAAAATTTCAGAAGAATAATTGACATGAAAAATAACAGTGGATGGATCCATGTTTCTCAATTAAAAAATAATAATTCTGTTATTTCAACTGATTTAAAAATTTTATTTAAAAGACCATCGTCATTTGCAAAACCAATAGCTCAATTAAAGAAAGGCAGATTACTTATTATTAAAGAATGTAAAAAAAAATGGTGTAACGTAGAAACTGGAAAATTTACAGGTTGGGTTGATAAAGAAAATCTGTGGGGAATATCTAAATAATTAATTTTTAAAAGGATTTTCAAGAACACAAGCTACAAGATGAACACGTGCTTGTTCGCCACCATTGAAAAAATTGTGGTATTTAGTGTTATTGGTAATCCATACACTTCCATCCGCTGGTAAATGTTTTGCAACATTTTCTATAACCATTGAGCATCCAGCATTAGTTACGATTGGTATATGTAATCTACATTCTGGATCTTTATGCCAACTCAATGTTGATCTTGGTTCCTTTAATAAAAGTCTTACTCTTCCAAGTTTAAATCTTTTGCTCAATACCTCATATACTTCACTGAAATATGTTTTGTTAAATTCTGGTACTAGTTGAGTATATTTAGATTCATCAATATCAATATCTCTTGATACTTCTTTGCCAGTTTCATCTGCTATAGTCCAATATTTACCTCGAATATTATTTCCTTTAATCGACTCCTCATCATTCGGAACTTGATTTAAAGAAATTGCTCCAAAGTGAGAAACCCCTGGAGAATTAAATTTCTTGTTTTCAAGAATTAAGTCTAAATCTTTTCTTAATCTTGAAATATCAAATTTTAATTCAGGGACCTTATAAAAATCTTCAAAACTTACTTGAACCATAATTATTTTATTTTATTAGTTTAGATCAAAACGATCTGCATTCATAACTTTTGTCCATGCAGATATAAAATCATTAATAAATTTGTCAAGTGAATCATCTGTTGCATAAACTTCAGCTAAAGCTCTTAATTGAGAATTTGATCCAAAAATCAAATCAGCTCTAGTCCCAGTCCATTTAACTTTATTTGTTTTACGATCTTTGCCTTTGAAGTTGTCTTCCTTGCTTGAGGTCTCTTTCCATTTTATATTCATATCTAGAAGATTTACAAAGAAGTCATTCGTAAGCTTACCAGGTTTTTTTGTAAACACACCATGGCCAGAGTTATTAAAATTTGCTCCCATAACTCTCATACCTCCGACTAAAACTGTCATCTCTGCAGCAGTTAATTGTAACAGTTGAGCTTTATCTATAAGTAATTCCTCAGCTATTGTTGAATTATCTCCATTTGCATAATTTCTAAAACCATCAGCAACAGGTTGAAGTAAACCAAATGAATGAATATCAGTTTGATCCTGGGTAGCATCACCTCTACCTGGTTTAAAAGGAACTTTTACTTTTTTGCCTGCAGCTTTTGACGCTTGTTCAATTCCAACTGATCCTCCTAAAACAATCAGATCTGCTAAAGATACTGATTTAGACTTAGTGTTAAAAGATTTTTGGATTTTCTCATAAACCTTAATTACTTTTGATAATACAGGTGGATTATTCACTTTCCAATTTTTCATTGGAGCTAATCTTATTCTAGCACCATTTGCTCCACCTCTTTTATCAGAAGATCTATAAGTTGACGCTGAAGACCATGCAACTGAAACAAGTTTTGATACTGATAAACCAGAACTTGCAATTTTTCTCTTCAATAACTCAATTTCACTATTTTTTAATTTATAATTATTTTTAGGAACTGGATCCTGCCATATTAAATTTTCCTTTGGCACTTCAGGTCCTAGGTAATTTACTTTAGGTCCCATATCTCTATGAGTTAGTTTAAACCAAGCTCTTGCAAAAGCATCTGCAAACTCCTCTGGGTTGTTATGAAAATGTCTTGAAATTCTTCCAAAGCCCGGGTCCATTCTCATTGATAAGTCAGTTGTTTGCATCATTGGCATATTTTTTTTGCCTTTAATATGTGCATCAGGCGTCAACTCAATTGCTTTACCATTTCTTTTTGGTTTCCATTGATACGCTCCTGCAGGACTTTTAGTCAATTGCCAGTTATACCCAAATAAATTATCAAAATAGCCCATATCCCATTTAATTGGATTAGAGGTCCAGGCTCCTTCAATACCACTACTTATCGTGTCGGCTCCAATTCCACTTTTATAACTACTGTTATAACCAGTTCCTTGTTCTTGAATTTTTGATCCTTCTGGCTCTGGGCCTTTGTAAGATTCAGATGCTGCTCCATGAGACTTACCAAAAGTATGACCACCAGCAACTAATGCAACTATCTCATAATCATTCATAGCCATCCTTCCAAAAGTTTCTCTTATATCTCTTGCAGCTTTAAGAGGATCCGGATTCCCGTCTGGACCTTGAGGATTAACGTAGATTAATCCCATTTGAACAGCACCTAATGGATTTTCAAGTTCTCTTTTTTTATTGTAACGATTATTTCCTAACCATTCTTTTTCTGAACCCCAATAAATATCATCTTCGGGTTCCCAAATATCTTCTCGACCACCACCAAATCCAAAGGTTTTTAGTCCCATAGATTCAATTGCAACATTTCCAACTAAAACAAATAAATCAGCCCAAGAAATTCTTTTCCCATATTTCTTTTTAATAGGCCAAAGTAGTAATCTTGCTTTGTCTAAGTTAACATTATCTGGCCAACTATTTAATGGTGCAAATCTTTGATTTCCAGTTCCAGCTCCACCTCTACCATCTCCAGTTCTATAAGTTCCAGCAGCATGCCACGCAAGTCGAACCATTAGAGGTCCATAATGACCATAATCAGCAGGCCACCAACTCTGAGAGTTGGTCATAAGCTTTTTAAGATCATTTTTTAAAGCTTTGTAGTTAAGTTTTTTAAATTCTTTTTTGTAATCAAATTTTTTATCAAAAGGGTTTACTAGTTCTGAATGTTGACTTAAGACTTTTAAATTTAAGCTATTTGGCCACCAATCTTTGTTGGTTTGACCTTTGCCAGTTGGATGTTTTTGAGGAATTCCATCTCCATGAAATGGACATTTGCTTATTTCTTTTCTTATTTCACTACTCATTTGATTACCCTTTTTATTAATATTTTACTCTGAATAATATTTTCTACTTTGTAATGATTCTAAACAAGTAGTCAAGAAATTCAAGCTAATTTATGCTAAATTGTGACAATTATTCATTGTCAACTTTAACAAGAATCTCAACCGAACTAATTTTTTTTCCTGGTAAAGTTTTTTTGATTTGAATTTTTTCCACATCTTCATCATTCAGGTCTATTAATTCTTTGGTTGAGTTGTCGTAGAAATGATGGTGATGAGAAGTGTTTGTATCAAAATAAGTGCTGTCATTATTTAAAGTAATTTCTTTTAAATAACCTTTTTTTTTAAAAGCATGAACAGTATTGTAAACTGTAGCTAGAGATATTTTTTCATTATTTTCTTCAGAAATTTTTTTTACTAATTCATTAATTGTAAAATGAAAAGTTTTCTCTCTTTTGTATAAAACTTCGCAGATTTTTACTCTTTGCTTTGTTGGTCTTAGTCCAGTTTCTCTTAGTTTTTCAATAAAATTACAGTTTTTTGACATATTTTTTTATAATTATTCTAAATTAGAAGTAATTATTATGTTGTTTTATTATATTATAATATCATTAAATCAAGTACTAAGGGAACTCAAAAATTATGAAAAAAAATTCTTACTCTTACAATGATCTCATAACATGTGGAAATGGTGATCTTTTTGGGCCTGGAAATGCTAAATTACCCCTTCCTCCAATGCTCATGTTTGATAGAATAACGGAAATTAATGAGAATAACGGAGAATTTAACAAAGGTTCTCTAAAAGCTGAGTTAGATATTAAAAATGATCTATGGTTTTTTGACTGTCATTTTAAAGCTGACCCTGTGATGCCAGGCTGTTTAGGATTAGATGCTATGTGGCAGTTAGTTGGTTTTTATTTAGGTTGGTTGGGAAATCCTGGAAAAGGAAGAGCTCTTGGAGTTAGTACTGTAAAATTTACAGGTGAAGTTTTACAAAGTGTAAAGAATGTAAGATACGAAATAGATATGAAAAAAATTATGTCTCCAGGAGGAACAACAGTTGGTCTTGCAAATGGTTTGGTTTTTGCAGATGATAAAAAAATTTATTCAGCAGAAAGTTTAAAAGTGGGGTTATTTAAATAATGAGAAGGGTAGTGATCACAGGTTTAGGAGTTGTATCTTGTTTAGGTAATAATCAAGATGAGGTTCATCAATCACTACTAAATTCAAAGTCAGGAATTTCTTATGCTGAAGAATATAAAGAGCATAATCTTAAAAGTCATGTTCATGGAAAACCAAATATAAAACTAGAAGATCACATTGATAGAAAAACAATTAGATTTATGGGTTCGGGTTCAGCCTATAACTACATTGCAATGAAAGAAGCAATTGAGGATTCAGGATTAGAGGAAACTGAAGTAAGCAATTTTAAAACTGGAATTGTTATGGGTTCAGGAGGGCCTTCAATCGAAAACGTCATATTGGCAGCAGATAAAACTAGAGCTAAAACTCCAAAATTAATGGGACCCTTTATTGTTCCAAGAACAATGGCAAGTACAGCTTCAGCAACTCTTGCTGTTCCTTTTAAAATAAAAGGAACCAACTACACAATGAGTTCAGCTTGTGCAACAAGTGGACACTGTATTGGTAATTCGATGGAATTAATTCAAATGGGAAAACAAGATGTTGTTTTTGCAGGTGGTAGTGAAGAAGTTCACTGGGCAATGACTGCAATGTTTGATGCTATGACGGCTTTATCATCAAAATATAACGATGCACCTCAAACAGCATCTAGAGCATATGACAAAACAAGAGATGGTTTCGTAATAGCTGGTGGTGCAGGCGTGTTAGTACTTGAAGAATACGAACACGCTAAAGCAAGAGGTGCTAAAATATACGCAGAATTAACTGGTTATGGAGCAACTTCAGATGGATACGACATGGTAGCTCCATCTGGCGAAGGAGCAGTAAGATGTATGCAAATGGCAATGTCTACAGCAAAAAATAAAATTGACTATATAAATACTCATGGAACCTCTACTCCAGTTGGAGATATCACAGAGTTAAATGCTGTTAAAAATACTTTTGGAGACAATATTCCAAAGATTAGTTCGACGAAATCTTTATCGGGACATCCACTAGGTGCTGCTTCAGTTCATGAGGCGATCTATTGTTTAATTATGATGAAAAATAATTTCATTGCTGGCTCAGCAAACATTAATGAGATGGATGAAGAGGCTAAAAAATTTCCAATAGTTGCAAAAACTAAAACTGGTGCAAGTTTAAATACTGTAATGTCTAATAGTTTTGGTTTTGGTGGAACCAATGCGGCTTTAGTTTTTGAAAAGGTTTAATTATGAGTTTAATGACAGGTAAAAAGGGGTTAATCATGGGTGTTGCCAATGAAAGATCTATTGCCTGGGGTATTTCACAAAAACTTGCAGAAGCTGGTGCAAAACTTGCATTCACTTACTTAGGTGATGCTTTAAAAAAAAGAGTAGTTCCTTTAGCAGAAAAATTAAATTCAAGTGTTACATTCAGTTGTGATGTTGAAAAAAAAGAAGATGTAATCAAATTATTTGAAGATGTAAAATCTCAATGGGGAGAAATTGATTTTGTAGTTCATGCAATTGCTTTCTCAGATAAATCAGAATTATCAGGTGAATATTTAGATACAACAAGAGAAAATTTTTTACGAAGTATGTTGATTTCATGTTTTTCATTTACTGAAGTTGCTAAAGAAGCTTCTAAAATAATGAAAGAAGGTGGAAGCCTAATCACATTAAGTTATGAGGCGAACAAAGCTATTCCAAATTATAACGTAATGGGTGTATGTAAGGCAGCTTTAGAGTCTAGTGTTAAGTATCTTGCAAGAGATTTGGGCGCTAAAGGCATGAGAGTTAATGCAATAAGTGCAGGACCTATTAAAACATTAGCGGCTTCTGCTATTGGAGATGCAAAATTCCTATATAAATGGAATGAAGACCATTCATTACTTAAAAGAAACGTAGATATTCATGATGTTGGTAATTCAGCATTATATCTACTAAGTGACCTTGCGAACGGTGTTACTGGTGAAATTCACTACGTAGATGCAGGGTATAACAAGGTTGGGATGCCAGATCCTAAGAATATTTCTTAAAATACAGTTAAATTTATTTAATAATATTAGAAGGCTCCCTTTGTAAATGGGTGAAAAAACCCCTTAAAGTTCATCTTAGGGGTTTAGATAATTAACTTTTAAAAAGCTCTAGTGCTTGATTAAGTAACTCTTCAGATTTTGCATGATCACCTGACTCATGTGCTTTCATACCTGCGTCACGTAATTTTTGTGCTTCTTTGATTTTTGCATCAATATTTTTTGCCATCATAGGACAAGAGCCAGCAAAAGCTGAACTTGCAAATATTACAAATATCATTGATAAAATTATATTTTTCATAATTTTCCTTTCGTTCTTTGAGATGTGGATATTTAATGAGTATTTATCAGTTCAACGATTGTCACATGAGACATTCTTGTGAAAAATTTTTGAAATATAAAAAACCCCTAGAAATTGCTTTCAAGGGGTTTAGAAATTTTATTTAAAGTATTACTCAGCAGCTTGTTTCATAGAAAGTTTAACTTTACCTCTATCGAAACCAATTACTTTTACTTTAACTTCGTCACCTTCTTTGACAACGTCAGTTACTTTAGCAACTCTTTTATCTGCTAGTTCTGAAATATGAACAAGTCCATCTTGTTTTCCTAGGAAATTAACAAATGCACCAAATTCCATAATCTTCATTACTTTACCTGAATAAATTTTATTCAATTCAGCTTTTGCGGTGATGTCTTTAATCATTTGCATTGCGGTGTTTCTAGACTCTTCATCAGGAGCAGCAACTGTCACAACTCCTTCATCATTTACATCTACTTTAGCACCTGATTTTTCAACAATCTCTCTGATGGTTGCTCCACCTTTTCCAATTACAGCAGCAATGTCTTTTTTATCAACAGTTACTTGTTCCATTTTTGGAGTATGTTTTCCAACATCATCTCTTGAAGCTGATAATGCTTTATTCATTTCACCTAAGATATGAACTCTTCCATCTTTTGCTTGGCTTAATGCCTGCTCCATGATTTCAAATGTAATACCTGTAATTTTAATATCCATTTGAAGAGAAGTTATTCCATCTTTAGTTCCAGCAACTTTAAAATCCATGTCTCCTAAGTGATCTTCATCACCCAAGATGTCTGATAGGACACTAAATTCATCACCTTCTTTAATTAATCCCATCGCAATACCTGCAACTGGCTCTTTAATTGGAACACCAGCATCCATTAATGCTAGAGATGTTCCGCAAACAGTAGCCATTGAAGAAGAACCATTAGATTCTGTTATCTCTGATACTATTCTAAAAGTATAAGGAAATGCCTCTTTTGAAGGTAGTGAAGAATTAATTGCTCTCCATGCCAATTTACCATGACCAATTTCACGTCTTCCAGTTCCAATTCTTCCAGTTTCACCTACTGAAAAAGGAGGGAAATTGTAGTGAAGCATAAATCGTTCTCTTTGAAGACCATCTAGGCTTTCAATTCTTTGTTCGTCATCAGATGTACCTAAAGTAGCAACAACAATCGCTTGCGTTTCTCCTCTAGTAAACAAAGCAGAACCATGAGTTCTTGGCAAAACACCAACTTCACATTCGATAGGTCTTACATCAGATAATCCTCTACCATCAATTCTGTTTTTGTTTTTAAGAATATCAGTTCTAACAATTTTCTTTTCTAAGTTTTTAAGCTCTGAGTTAACATCAAGATCAGAATAATTTTCATTTTCTTCAAAAAGCTTTTTAGCTTTATCAGTAATTTCTGAAATTTGGTTTGATCTATCTTGCTTATCTCTTGTTGCAAAAGCTTTTGTTAAATCTGCAGTAAAAGTTTCCTCAAGTTTTTGTTTAACTTCAGATAAATCTTTTTTCTCAACAGTCCACTCAGGTTTTCTACATTCTTTTGCAAGTTCTTCAATCATTTCGATTACTGGAACAAACCCTTCATGTCCAAATTTAACTGCATTTAACATTTCTTCTTCTGTTAAACCATTCGCTTCAGACTCAACCATAAGCACAGCATCTTTCGTGCCTGCCACAACTAAATCTAAACTTGAGTTTTCTAATTCAGCTTTTGATGGGTTAAGAATATACTTTCCATCAACAAAACCCACTCTAGATGCTCCTATAGGACCCATAAATGGCATTCCTGAGATAGCTAATGCTGCTGAGGAAGCAGTGATTGCTAGAATATCTGGTTGGTTTTCTTTATCATATGAAATTACTGTTGGTAACAACTGTACTTCATTTTTAAATGCATCAGGAAACAAGGGTCTGATTGGTCTATCAATTAATCTTGAGATTAATGTTTCGCTTTCAGTTGGTCTTGCTTCTCTTTTAAAATATCCACCAGGTATTTTTCCACCTGCATAATATTTTTCTTGGTAGTTTACTGATAGTGGAAAATAATCCATATCTGGATTTACTTTTTTTGCTCCTACTACTGTTGCTAAAATAACTGTTTCACCGCATGAAGCGATGATTGCTCCGTCTGCCTGTCTTGCTACTTTACCTGTTTCTAAACTTATTTTCTTTCCTGCTACTTCTATTTCCTTCTTGTGTACTTTAAACATTTCATTTCCATTTCGTTTCGTTCGTTTCGTTCCATTCCGTTCTATCTATCTTGATCTTTATTTTCTTAATCCCAATTTCGACAGTACATTTTTGTAAGAATCCATTTTTGTATTTTTTAGGTATTCTAACAATTTCTTTCTTCTATTTACCGCTCTCAACAACCCAACAGATGAATGTTTGTCTTTCTTGAATTGTTTAATATGTTTAGAGAGAGTTTCAATTTTCTCCGTTAGCAAAGCAATCTGTATCTCTGAAGATCCAGTGTCTTTATCGTGCATTGCTAATTCTTGTGCCTTTTTATTCATGCCTCGTTTTTCCTATTTATTTGTTTGTTTTATTAAGTTTTCTATTTTTTCCGCATACTCAAAAGACTCGTCTTTTCTAAAAAGTAATTTTGGTAAAAATTTCATAACCACCTTTTGTGATAAAATTTTTCTAATTAAAAATGAGTATTCTTTTAACACTTTAATCACCTCATCTGCATCCTTTCCACCAAGTGGAAGCACGTAGGCTTTAGCAATTTTCAAATCTTGACTCATTCTTACCTCAGTAACCGTTATAGTATTGGTTTCTAAATTTGGCACCTTAGCCTCATTTCTTATAAAAATCATGCTTAAAGACTGCTTAATCATCTCCCCAACTCTAAGCTGCCTTTGTGAAATCGGTTTTCCAACTCTATCTGCCATTAAATCATCCTATCTGTAGATGTAACACTAAAAGCCTCTATTGTGTCGTTTTTTTGGAAGTCTATATAGTCCTTAACAGTTATTCCACACTCTTGACCATTACTGACCTGTTTTACCTGGTTTTTTTCTCTAAATAGAGTTCCAACTTTACCAGTGTAAATAATTGCTCCATCTCTAATTATTCTAACATCTGAAGCACTAGTAATTTCACCTTCCATTACTTTTGAACCTGCAACTTTTCCCGCACCTGAAACCTTAAAAATTTCTAAAATTTGAGCAGTACCAATAACTGTTTCTTGAATATCAGGAGATAATAAGCCTGACATTTTTTGTTTAACAAAATCTAAAACCTCATAAATAATATTATAGGATGAAATTTTAATTTTTTCATTTTCAGCAAGTTTTTTTGCTTCTTTGCTTGGCTTAACATTAAAAGCTATCAAAACTGCATTAGAAGCTTTAGCTAGAGTAACATCTGTCTCTGTTACCATTCCAATATCTGCAAGAATTATTTTTGGTTTAACTTCATCATGTTTAATCTGACTAATTGCATTTTTAATTGCTTCAGACGAACCATGTACATCAGATTTAATTATCAAATTTAATTCTTCTGTAGACTTATCTGAAAATGCTGAGTCTTGTGATGCAAAAGTTAAAGGATTTGTTCCATCTTTACTTTCTTGAGCCCTATTTTCACTTAAAGTTTTTGCTTCTTTTTCGTTATCAACAACAATAAAATCATCACCGGCTTTTGCGGCGCCATTAATTCCTAAAATTTCAACAGGTGTTGACGGAGGCGCTTCATTAATATTTTTTCCTTTATCATCAATTATTGCTCTAATTTTTCCCCATTTCAAACCACTTACAAAAAAATTACCTTTTTTAAGAGTTCCCGTTGTTACAATAATAGTTGCTACTGGTCCTCTTCCAACATCAATTTTAGATTCTATTACAATACCTGTGGCTTTAGACTCAAAATCTGTTTTTAAATCTAGTATTTCTGCTTGTAAAATTATTGCCTCAACTAATTTATCTAAATTCGTTTTTTTCATGGCTGATATTTCCACCATTAAAGTATCACCTGATAAATCCTCAGCTATTAACTCATGTTCTAGTAATTGGTTTTTTATTTTTTGAGGATCTGCATCTGGCAAATCACATTTATTAATTGCAACTACAATAGGAACATTGGCAGCTTTTGCATGTTTAATTGACTCAACTGTTTGTGGTTTTACTCCATCATCTGCAGCTACAACCAACACAACTACATCAGTTAATTTTGATCCTCTTGCTCTCATTTCTGTAAAAGCGGCGTGACCAGGTGTGTCAATAAAGGTTAGTTTATTTGACTGGCTCTCTATTTGATAAGCGCCAATATGTTGGGT
>QBYD01000001.1 GCA_003282975.1 Pelagibacteraceae bacterium AG-325-C10 | reverse complement strand
ATCTTGGGAATATTACCATCTTTTGGAAGAGGAGAAGTGGTTGATCTAGGATTTTGGACCACAGGTTTTTTAACAATTTCTGGATTAAAAGCAATTATACTTCCATCAGTAACCCTAAGCCTTTTTCAAATGACTTATATCATCAGACTTGTAAGAGCAGAAATGATGGAAATTTTGGAAACAGATTATATTAAATTTGCACGAGCACGAGGTATTAATGAAAACAGTATTAAATATAAGCACGCTTTAAAGAATGGATTAATTCCAGTTATCACTATTGCAGGAATTAATATTGGAACTTTAATAGCATTTTCAATAATTACTGAAACAGTCTTTCAGTGGCCAGGTATGGGTTTTTTATTTATTCAAGCTGTTCAATTTGTTGATATACCAATTATGTCAGCGTATTTAGTTTTCATTGCTTTTGTTTTTGTGATGATTAATTTTATCGTCGATATTTTATATTATTTTATAGACCCAAGAATTAGAGTTAAAGGAGATGTTTCAAGTGGATAGAACTATTAGTACTTGGGGTAGAATTAAAGATAGCGATATCTATCATAATTTTATGAAGTCTCCGACAGCAATTGTTTCATCAGTTATTTTATTTATAATTTTCTTTTGTTCTTTTTTTGTAGAATTGATCACTCCATATAATCCATTTGACCCTTCATCATTATCATTAATGGAAGCTTTCACACCACCATCATGGACAGAGGATGGTCTTACTAAATTTATTTTAGGGACTGATGGTCAAGGTAGAGATATGCTATCAACAATTCTTTATGGTTCTAGAATTTCATTGATTGTTGGTTTTTCCGCAATCATATTTAGTTTGATACTTGGAGTTGGATTAGGATTAACTGCTGGATATTTTGGTGGCAAATATGAAATGATTGTTATGAGATTAACTGACGTTCAACTTACAGTACCAAGTATATTAATGGCACTTTTAGTTGATGGAATTGCAAGAGGATTAATTTCACGAGAAATGCATGATGAAATGGCAATTTATGTTTTAATATTTGCAATAGGAATTTCAGAGTGGCCTCAATTTGCAAGAGTATCTAGAGCAGCAACTTTAGTTGAAAAAAATAAAGATTATGTTTCAGCCTCAACAATAATTGGTGTTTCAAACTTAATTATTATGTTCAAGCATATCTTACCAAATATTTTAAGACCAGTATTAGTAATAGGAACTATTGGTCTTGCTTTAGCAATCATAGCTGAGTCAACTTTAAGCTTTTTAGGTGTTGGCGTTCCACCTACCACGCCATCTTTAGGAACATTGATAAGACTAGGTAATGATTTCTTATTTTCAGGTGAGTGGTGGATTACTTTTTTTCCAGCAATTTTTTTAGTAATTTTAGCCTTTTCAATTAACCTTTTGGGAGATTGGATGAGGGACACTTTAAACCCAAAGTTAAAAAAATGAGTTTTTTAAAAATCAAAAATCTCAGCGTTGATTATCCTATGAGAAAAGAAACAGTTTATGCTGCTAAAGGGGTAAATATTGAGGTAAATAAAGGGGAAATATTAGGTTTAGTTGGCGAATCTGGATCAGGAAAAAGTACAGTTGGAAACGCAATTATTAATCTAATAGATGCACCTGGTAAAGTATCAAGTGGTTCAGTAATGTTAGGTGATTTAGATATTCATAAAGATCCATCAAATATCATTAAATATAGAGGCAAAAAGATTGGGTTAATATTCCAAGACCCTCAAACCTCTCTTAACCCAATACTTACAATTGGTGAACAATTAATAGAGACCATACAAACACATTTAAATTTTACAAATGAAGAGGCAAAAATTAAATCAATTAGTCTTTTAAAAGAAGTTGGAATCAAGGATGCAGAGAAAAGATTTAATAACTATCCCCATCAGTTTTCAGGAGGTATGAGACAGAGAGTTGTAATTTCACTAGCATTGTGTTGTGAACCTGAACTGCTAATTGCAGACGAACCAACTACTGCTCTAGATGTTTCAATTCAATCGCAAATACTTGATTTGATAAAAAAACTTACAAAAGAAAGAAATTTAGCTGTAATTTTAATTACTCATGATATGGGAGTAATTGCAGAGACAGCTGATAGAGTTGCTGTAATGAAAAGTGGTAATTTAGTTGAAATCGGTTTAACAAAAGAAATTTTAACTAAACCAAAAGAGACATACACTAAAAGCTTAGTAAGTTCAGTTCCACCTACTAATAAAAAAATTTCTAGATTTGTAATTATCGAAAAAGAAAATAAAAACAATCAGGAAAATAATATAAAAATTTTAAACAGATGGAATAAAAAAGAAATTATAGAACAGGATTTAGTTCAAATAAAAAATCTAAGCAAAAGTTTTGATGACAATTTTTTTACTGAAAGCTCAAAAAATTCAGTTATGGCTGTTGACGATGTTTCACTTGAAATTAAAGAAGGAGAATCATTTGGTTTAGTTGGCGAAAGTGGAAGTGGAAAATCAACAATTGCAAAAATGATAGTAAATTTATTCAAACCTTCTTCAGGAGAAATATTCTTTGATAATATTTGTATAACAAAAATTAAAGAAAAATCAGAGATGATGAAATTTAGAAAACAAATTCAAATGATTTTTCAAGATCCTTATTCTTCTTTAAACGGAAGATTAAAAGTTAAAGACATAATTTCAGAACCCATTACACTTCATAATCCTTCAATATCAAGCAGTGATTTGAATAATTATATTTTTGATTTATTAGAGTCTGTTGAACTTTCACAAAAATCAGCTGACCGATATCCACATGAATTTTCTGGTGGACAAAGACAAAGAATATCAATTGCAAGAGCCCTAGCAACTCAACCAAGACTTTTAGTATGTGATGAACCAACATCTGCTTTAGATGTAAGTATTCAAGCTCAAATTCTAAATTTACTTAAAGATCTTCAAGAACAATTGAATTTAACAATTCTATTTATAAGTCATGACTTACCGGTTGTAAGACAAATGTGTGATAGAATAGGAGTTTTAAAAGATGGTAAATTATGTGAAGTTACAGACACAGAGGACCTGTTTTTGAAACCACAACATGACTACACTAAAGAACTTCTACGCTTAATGCCTAAAATAGAGTCTATTTACAATTAAATTATACTTAACTAGAATCTGCAATTTTAATACTAATTACACTAATTATTTTGCAATCTCTCTTATAGATTGTATTATGGATTTTCAAAAATTTAAGCAATGAGCGATAAAGATAAAGTATATATTTTTGATACTACTATGCGAGATGGTGAGCAATCACCTGGAGCATCAATGAGTGTTGAGGAAAAAATTCAGATATCAAGAGTATTTGATGATATGGGAATTGATATTATTGAAGCTGGTTTTCCTATTACTTCTCCTGGAGATTTCGAGGCTGTTACTGCTATAAGCAAAGGGTTAAAAAATTCTATTCCTTGTGGACTAGCTAGAGCTAAAAAAAAAGATATTGATGCATGTTATGAATCTTTAAAGCATGCAAAGAGATTTAGAATTCATACTTTTATTTCAACAAGCCCAGTTCACATGAAGCATAAACTTAAAATGTCTAATGACCAAGTTATTGATGCAATAAAAGAAAGCGTTACCTATGCTAAAAAATTTACAGATGATGTTGAGTGGTCATGTGAGGATGGAACAAGAACATCATTAGATTTTATGTGTAAAACTATTGAACTTGCAATTAATTGTGGAGCAACCACTGTTAATATTCCAGATACAGTAGGTTATTCTATTCCTGAAGAGTTTGCAAAAACGATTACTCATATAAAAAATAATGTACCTAATATTGATAAAGCAATTATTTCTGCTCATTGTCATAATGATTTAGGATTAGCTGTTGCTAATGCTCTTGCTGGATTATCTGCAGGCGTAAGACAAATTGAATGTACAATAAATGGCATTGGAGAAAGAGCAGGAAATGCTGCACTTGAAGAAATTGTAATGGCAATTAAAACAAGGAATGATTTAATGCCATATGACACCGGTATTAAAACTGAACTAATAAGCAAAGCATCAAAAATTGTTTCAAACGCAACTGGATTTCCAGTTCAGTTTAATAAAGCAATCGTTGGTAAAAATGCCTTTGCACACGAGTCAGGAATTCATCAAGATGGAATGTTAAAAAATAGAGAAACTTACGAGATTATGTCTCCTGAAAGTGTTGGTGTAAAACAAACATCTTTAGTAATGGGTAAACATTCTGGAAGACATGCCTTTAAAGATAAATTGACTGATTTAGGCTATAGTGATATGACAGATGATGTCATTCAAGAAGCCTTTGGAAAATTTAAAGTCTTAGCTGATAAGAAAAAACATATATACGATGAGGATATAATTGCATTAGTAGATGAGAGTTTAATAGTTGATAATAAGATTAATGCTATAAATTTAAAATCACTAAAAGTTTATGCTGGTACAGGTGAACCACAAAGAGCAGAAATGACATTAGATGTTTTTGGAGATATTAAGCAAACCACACAAACTGGAGATGGACCTGTTGATGCAATATTTAAATGTATAAAAGAGCTTTACGAACATGAAGTAAAACTTTCATTGTATCAAGTGCATGCAGTGACTGAAGGAACAGATGCTCAAGCCACTGTCAGTGTGAAAATTGAAGAAAATGATAGAACAACGGTTGGACAATCTGCTGATACAGATACATTAGTTGCATCAGCAAAAGCTTATTTAAATGCATTAAATAAAATGTTGATTAAAAGGGAGAAAAAGTCTCTTTCAGAAAATATTGAACATCAAAAGGTTAAAGAGGGAGTTTAATGGGAATATTTGATAAAGTTAAAAAAATTTGGAGCCAGGACATGGCAATTGATCTTGGAACAGCAAACACACTAGTTGTTTTAAAAGGTCAAGGGGTAGTTTTAAACGAACCATCAGTTGTCGCAATTGTTGATCAGAACGGAAAGAAAAATGTTTTAGCAGTTGGAGATGAAGCTAAAACTATGCTTGGAAGAACTCCAGGAAATATTAGTGCCATCAGACCCTTAAGAGACGGAGTAATTGCTGACTTCATAGTGACTGAAGAAATGATTAAGCATTTTATAAAAAAAGTTCATAAAGGAAGTACATTTGCAAATCCACGAATTTTAATATGTGTTCCAACTGGATCAACGCCAGTAGAAAGAAAAGCAATTCAGGATAGCGCTCTAGCTGCGGGTGCTAGAAGGGTTCAACTAATAGAAGAACCAATTGCTGCAGCAATTGGAGCAGGCTTACCAATTTCTGAAGCAACTGGATCAATGATTGTTGATATTGGAGGTGGCACAAGTGAGATAGCTGTTATGTCATTAGGAGGTTTAGTTTATTCAAAATCTTTGAGAGTGGCAGGTGATGCTATGGATACAGCAATTGTTAATTATATGAGAAAAGAATATAATTTACTAATTGGAGATAGCACTGCAGAAAAAATTAAAAAAGAAATGGGTACAGCTTTACCATCAGGCAAAAATACTTATCCAGTTAAAGGTAGAGACCTAAGATCTGGAACTCCTAAGGAAGTAAATATTACAGAAGAAGATACAGCTGAAGCATTAAATGACATTATGAGAGAAATGATTGGTGCAATTAAACAAGCACTAGAAAACACACCACCAGAGCTATCAGCCGATTTAGTTGATATGGGGCTAACACTGACCGGAGGTGGAGCTTTGTTAAAAAATATTGATAAAAGATTTTCTAAAGAAACAGGTTTACCAGTACATGTTGCTGATGACCCTCTTTCTTGTGTTGCAGTTGGAACGGGAAAAGCATTGGATCAAGAAGAAACATTCTCTACTATGTTATCTGAGTATTAAGATTAATGGCTTCCAGCAGAGATGATTTTGTAATTGCAATTAGATCTGCTTTTTTAAAAAAAAGTTATCAACAAAAGTTCTCATTATTAACGTTAATATTTTCCTCTCTAATTATAATTGTATTAGGAAGTATTGATTTCAAACCAATTCAATTTTTAAAGATTGGGATTAATGAAGTCATTTATCGATCCTCATTTATTGTATCTATTCCAGAAAACTATATAAAAAAATTGAATCTTCAATTGAAAGATCATTTAAACCTTTATGACAATTATATCAAAAATGAAACAGATTTAAGTGAATTAAAGAAAAAAAAGCTAAACAATGATTTTTTAATTTTGGAGAATAATAGGCTTAGAGAATTAATTAATGAAACTATTCAGTCAAAGGATATCTATGCTAAAGTTTTAGTTGATAAAGACAGTCCTTACTTAAAATCAATTGTCTTAAACAAAGGATCCAAAAATAATGTTAAGCTAGGTATGGCGATTGTAGATGATATTTATTTAGTAGGTAAAATAATTGAAGTAAATTACACAAATTCAAGAGCATTACTTCTCTCAGATTTAAATAGTAAAATTCCAGTATTATTGGAACCAGCTGGTATTCACGCAGTTTTATCAGGGACTGGAAAGAATTATGGAGTAATTGAGTTTACAAAAGAAGAATACAATCAAGAATTGAATCAAACAGATATAATTGTTTATACATCTGGCTATGGAGGTTTATTTAAATCAGGATTACCTGTTGGTAAAATAGATAATTACAAAAAAGAAAATAAGAATAAAATTAATTTTTTTTCAGATTTTAGACAATTAGACTATGTAAAAATAGTTTCTTATGAAATGGAGAGTGATAATTAATGTCTTCTCTAAATAAAAATACTTTTTTCAAATCTTTAATATTTTATTTTCCAACATTAATATTATTTTTATCTGTTTTAAATGAAATAGACTTTAATTATTTAGCAATTGAATATTTTTCATTTAATTTTGCGCATGTATTAATATTTTACTGGACTTTAAAAAACCCTTATTACCTAAACTATGGATCTATATTTATTGCAGGACTAATTAACGATGTTGTCATTGGAATTCCCATAGGGATAAGTAGTTTTTGCTATTTATTAATTTGTACCGTAACAGCTTATTTAAGAAATATAACTCTAACACCAAACTTTATTAATGATTGGTTATCTTTATTGTTCACGATTTTATTGATTAATTCTATTCAAGTAATAAGTTTAGACTTAATATTTTCTTTAGAGGTAAATTACATGAAATATTTTATAAACTCGGGATTTACTTTTATTCTTTATCCTTTATTTTTATTTATATTTAATAGTGTTGAAAAAAGAATAAAATTTCAAAAAAATGATTAATAAAAATTTTGGTATAAGAAAATCAGATATCATAAATCGAAGAATGTTTATAATTGGTGCTGCGAAACTAATTATTTTTGGAGGATTAATTGCAAGACTATTTTCTCTTCAGATTAATGATAATAAAAAATATTTAACTTTATCAGACAAAAACAGAATAAGAGAATGGAAGTTACCTCCAACTAGAGGGAATATAGTTGACTATTTTGGTAATATTATAGCAGGTAATTTGAAAGTATACCAATTGCATGTCATTCCAGAACAAGTTGAAAACTTTAATTATTTGATTTCAAGATTAAAAGTAATTCTTAATTTAAGTAATAAGAGAGTTGAAAAAATTAAAAAGAAAAAAAAACAATTAAAACCATGGGAAAGTTTAATTGTTTCTGAAAATTTAAGTTGGGATGAATTTTCAAAAATAAATAATTATTTATATGAATTGGTTGGTGTAAAACCAGTGATGACAATTTCAAGAGATTATCCTTTTAATGAAATCTACACACATGTATTAGGTTATGTCAGTCAACCAAATGAAGACGATATTTTAGAAAATGAAGTTATTCAGGAAAAATTTGTACCAGGAATAAAAATTGGTAAGCTAGGATTAGAAAAAACATTGGAAAATGACTTAATTGGTGTAAATGATATTCAAAGATATGAAGTTAATGCTTACGGCAAGCGAATAAATCAACTTGAATATCAAAAAGGCAAACAGGGATCAAAAATCCGCGTAACACTTGATACTGAAGTTCAAAAATTATGTGCTGAGCTGATGGCAGGCAAGGCAGGCTCAATTAGTGTAATGGATGTTTACACTGGAGAGATAATTGCAATGTATTCATCACCTTCATACAACCCTAATTCATTTTTATTTGGTATTAGTCAGGATGAGTGGCAATTAATTAGAAATAATCCACTTAAACCCTTAATAAACAAAACACTTTCAGGGCTTTATTCGCCAGGATCAACAATAAAACCAATTGTTGCTTTATCAGCTTTAGAAAATGGAATAATGGACACAAATTTTAAAGTTCGATGCAAAGGAAAAATGGAGCTTCATGGCCAAACATTTCATTGCTGGAAAGAAAAAGGACATGGATGGATGAGTTTGAATAATGCAATGAAACAATCTTGTGATACTTATTTTTATGAAATTGCAAGAAAACTTGGTGTAGATAAGTTAAAAGTGACTGCAGAAAGATTTGGTTTAGGAAAAAAAGTTTTAGGTGAATATTTTGAAAATGAAAAAGCAGGTCAATTTCCCGATACTAAGTGGAAAATAAATGAGCTTGGTAAAGGTTGGGTATTAGGTGAAACTTTAATAACAGGTATTGGTCAAGGTTATACTCAAACGACACCTATACAGCTTTGTTTGATGACAGCTCAAATAGCAAATGGTGGTTATAAAATTAAACCTAAAATTTTGACTGACGAAAATCAACTAACATCAGAACAAGTAAAAAAAGCCATGCAAAATACTAGTTTAAATGAATTTAATATTCCACTGTATGATGATCCAAAAAATATTAGAATTATTCAAGAAGCAATGTTTAGTTCTACCAATGAATTATATGGAACTTCTTATAAATCAAGAATAGAAGATCCTAAATATCAATTTGCTGGTAAAACAGGCACAGCACAAGTTAAACGAATTAGTAAAAGAGAACGAGAACTTGATTTAAAAACATTTCAAATTCCCTATGAAGAAAGAGACCATGCTTTATTCGTTGCATTTGGTCCTTATAAAAATCCAAGATATTCTTTAAGTATCATTGTAGAACATGGTGGCTCAGGTAGTTCAGCCGCAGCTCCAATGGCAACTAAACTATTTAAATTAATAGTTGATCGACATCAATATAGAAAACAGATTCCAGATTATAAAGAGTTTAATATTTAAATGTTTCAACACACTCGATTAAATTCAGATCAAAATTTTTTTCAAAAAGTTAAAAACTTAGATTTTATTTTAATATTTTGTATCCTCATTTTATCAATAGTTAGTTTATTTGTTATGTATTCTACTGATGGAGGCGAATTTCTTTTTCATACTAAAAGTCATTTAATTAAATTATCTGTATTTTTTGTTTTGATGATAGTGATTTCTTTTTTTAATATCAAACTTTGGCACGTTAGTTCTTATTTTTTATATATTGCTACAATCTTATTACTAATTTGGGTATCTTTTTATGGGATAAGGGTATCTGGTTCTCAAAGATGGATTAATTTATATTTTTTAGTATTACAGCCATCAGAGTTGATGAAAATAGCAGTAATTCTTTGTCTTGCTAAATATTATCATCGAGTAAATATTGAAAAAGTAAATTCATTTATTAGCATTTCATTTGCACTTACCGTAATAATTATCCCTATTATCTTAGTTTTATCGCAACCAGATTTGGGTACATCAGTATTAATAGCTTGTAGTGGATTGATTATATTATGGCTTGGGGGAGTTAAGATAAAATATTTTTTTTTATCATTGATAACTTTTTTGATTTCATTACCTTTTATCATTTCGTACCTTCAGCCATATCAGAAACTTAGAATTTTAACGTTTTTAGACCCTGATAGAGACCCGTTAGGAGCAGGTTATCAAATCATCCAATCCAAAATTGCCATAGGTTCTGGAGGTTTCTCAGGTAAAGGTTTCTTGCAAGGCACTCAAAGTTATTTAGATTTTCTTCCTGAAAAACATACTGATTTCATTTTTACTCTATTTTCAGAAGAATTTGGTTTTATCGGCTCGGTAGGACTTTTATTATTATATATAATTATAATTATAAGAATAGTTAGAATTGGTGTACTTTCACGTAGTAGTTTTGCAAAATTATTTTGTTTCGGTTTTGCATTTGCAATATTTATCTATATTTCAGTTAATTTATCAATGGTATTAGGGTTATTACCTATCGTTGGATCTCCCTTACCTATTATGTCATATGGAGGCTCTTCTATGTTAGCAACCATGATTGGTTTTGGTATTGTGCTCAGTGCAAAAATCCATAGTAAGCAGGTGATTGCATAAATTAGCTGAGTAAAAAATGTCACTATTAAATATTTAATATTTTAATTATAAGATCCTTCGTGGATAAAAATATTAAAATTGGAATAATTGGCGCTGGAATTCAAGGTATTTCTAATGCTTTATTTTTGCAAAAAAAAGGATTTAACGTAACTATATTTGATAGAGATAATCCAGGAGCCCAAGCTGCATCTTATGGCAATGCTGGTCATTTTTCACCTTATGCTTCTGTTCCTTTGAATAGACCTGATGTTTTAGCAGATGTACCCTCTATGCTTCTAAGTTCAACAGGTCCTCTTGCTTTGAAATGGAACTATGTTCCAAAAATGATCCCTTGGTTTTTGAAATTTATTATGAATTCAACAAAAAAAAATATGATGCATACAGCAAAAAATATGCATCAAATTTTAGATTTAGCACTCCCTGCCTATGATGAATTATTTGACGAAATTGAATTAGAGGGCTTAGTTGAAAATAAAGGTATTCTTTATATCTGGAATGATAAAGATCTAAAGAGTAGAGAGCTAGAGATTAGAGTGAGAGACGAATTAGGAGTAAAGCAACAGCTTGTAAATAAATCTGAAATTCATGATTTAGAACCACATATAAAACCCATATATCATGCTGGTGTTTATTATCCTTATGCAAGACATGCAAGAAATCCTAAAAAGATTCTTTTGAAACTTTTTGATCTATTTATAAAAAAAGGTGGAAAATTTAATAAAACAAACATTCAAGAAATAAATTTTGATGAAGAAAAACCTTTATTTAAGACTGAAAATCAAAGTTTTATTTTTGATAAAGCTGTAATCGCTTGTGGTGCTTTTTCAAAAAAATTAACTGATAATATTGGTGAAAAAATACCTCTTGATACTGAAAGAGGGTATCATGTTCATTTCAAAAATTGTGATCACTTACTACAAAGACCTGTTATATTTTCTAACCGTGGATTTGGAATTACACCAATGGAGCAAGGTTTAAGAGTAGTTGGTACAGTTGAATTTGGTGGTTTAAATAACCCATTATCAAAATCTAGAATAAAAAATTTGATTGATAATGCCAAGTATATGATGGGTGATTTACCAGAACATGAAGATGAATGGCTAGGATTTAGACCATCTTTACCAGACTTTCTTCCAGTAATGGGACCTTCAAAAAATTATAAAAATATTTTTTATTGCTTTGGACATCATCATCTTGGTTGGACATTGGGACCTATTTCAGGAAAAATTGTTTCTGGAATGATAGCAAATGAAAATACGAATCTAGATCTTGAGCCATATAGTTCTTTAAGATTTTCTTAAAATTATTTAGAATCTAAAGCAACAATTGTTAAATCATCTTTTTGGACATATTTTGACTCTAAAACTTTATCAATTATTAATTTTAATCTTTCATTGTTTGGTTTGTCTTTAAATCTAATAATATAGTTTTGAAATCCTTGTGATCCCAATTCATTACCTTCGGGATTCTTTATTTCTGTAATACCGTCAGTAAAAATATACATTGAGCTCTTTTCAAAATTTAATTTATATTCTTTATATTCAGTTTTTTTTACAATTCCTAAAGGCGGTCCCGCCTCTTCAAAATTTGAAAAATTATTATTTTTATCCATTATAATTGGAGGTTCGTGTCCAGCATTAGCTAGTAATAATTCGTTTGAATTACTATCATAAATTCCAATTAACATAGTTACAAACATGCCTCTTGAAATTGTTTCACATATCTCATTATTCAATTGAGTGAGTAAGTTTCCCGGTGAAAAATTAGTTTTACTTAAGCAGCTATATAAACTTGAAGCTTTCGACATTAATAATGAAGATTTTATTCCTTTGCCAGATACATCTGCTACACCAAACCCATATCTCCCATCACCCAAGTCATTAAAATTATAAAAATCTCCAGACACAATTTTTGCAGGTATATTTATTCCAGCTAATGGAAAGGATTCTTTTTGGTTTGAAGATAAAAGAGATTTTTGGATTTCACCAACAATCTCAATTTCTTTTTGCAATTTATTTTGCTCAACCATATCTTTTGCCATTTTTGCATTTCTGATTGCTAAAGCAGCAGGCGTTGATAATAACTCTAAGAGTTTACGATCATCTTCAATAAATAACTTATCATTTGTTTTTTTATTTAAACAATGAATTACACCAATACATTCGTTTGCAGCAATCAATGGTGAACATAATACAGAAAAAGTTGTAAAATTTGTTTTATTATCTAGGTCAAAATAAAACTCAGCAATTTCTCTTACGTCTTTTCTTACATCTCCAACTCTGATACATTTTCTAAGCTCTACTGCTTTACCCATGACACCATCTTTTAAATCAAGTTGATATTCATCTAAATAATCTTGATTCAAAGAAGCAATACATTCAAATTTTTTAGTTTTATTATTAATTAAAAAAATATTGGCTGCTTGTGCATTTAATCTCGTAATAATTATCTTAAGTGCAGTATTTAAGGTTTCTTTTAAATCAAGAGATATTGCAAACTCTTGATTCATTTTATTTATAATTTGTAAATCAACGTTATCTTGAGCTTCATTTCTTGTTTCATTAAGAATGGGTTTTTTTGTTTTAAAAAAGAGCATTTTATTCGCTAGTATTTTAACCTGTTTTTGGTAAATTTATCAAATATGGAAATCATATTATATACGCCAAATTTGGTTGTTCATTTACACGACGCAGTTGTTGTAGTTCAAATACTATTTAATGGTTTCATTGAAATAGCGGGCCAATTTAAAATTTAAATAATATTATTTCTTCAGTGGATTTTATTTTCATCATAGTAATGGGAGGATTGTGGGGAAGTTTTGCTAACGTTTGTATTTATAGAATTCCACAGGAAAGAGGAGTGGTTGCTGGAAGATCATATTGCCCTAAGTGTGAAATAAAAATCTCTTGGTATGATAATATACCAATTTTTTCTTATCTATTTATTCGAGGAAAATGTAGGAATTGTAAAAAAAAAATATCAATACAATATCTAATTGTTGAACTTCTAAGCATTATATCTTTTGGAGCGATTTACTTTTTTTATGGAATAACTTTTACAACACTATGGTTTATAATTTTGGCATTAACTTTTGTAATAATTTTTTTTATTGATTTAAAACATTATATCATTCCAAATAGTCTAACTTATCCTTTAATGTTTTTAGGTTTTATCAAATCTTTTGATCCAAATTTAAATGAACTTTTTCCACATTATATTAATTCTTTAATTGGTGGAGTATTTGGATATGGAATTATTTGGGCAATTATCTTTTCTTATAAAATTTTAAGAAATAAAGAGGGGATGGGATTAGGAGATGCAAAATTATTATCTGCAATCGGTTTTTGGTTTGGTTGGATTGCGATACCATTTGTAATATTTAGTTCTTCAATAGTAGCACTAATCTCTGTTTTGCCTAGTTTAATTAATAAAAGTAAAAAATTTTCATCAGAAATTCCATTTGGTCCTTTTATTATTATAGGGTGCATTTTATATATAATCTTTATAGAACAATATAAAAATTTATTATTTGGATGAAAAATAAAAAGATAATTTTTTTAGGTATTTTATTAATTTTTTTTATAACTTTAAAAGTTATTAATCCTCAATCAATACAAAAAATTTCTTTAATCAATTATGACCTTTATCAAAAATTTTTTAATAGAGGTGAAGTTACAAATATAACAATTGTGGATATTGATGAAAAAAGTATTGCTAAAATTGGTCAATTTCCATGGCGTAGAGATATTTATTCTAAAATTTTAGATAATTTAAACCAATATAATCCATCTGCCATAGCATTTGATATTGTTTTTAGTGAACAAGATAAACAAAATCCAAAAGACTTACTTTCTCAACTTCAAAAACAAACGGATGAATTAATAAATGTAGAGGTAGCTGATACAAATCAAATTTTTATTGAAAGTCTTGAACAATCAAAAGTTATTTTACCTATACTTGGAGAGCCAAACGATAGTTATATTAAGAATAATTCAAAGCCAAAACTCACAGTTATTACAAGAGGAAATGATCCAAGAAATTATGTTTATAAATATAAAAATAAGATCACCTCATTAGAGCAAATAAATAATGCAGCTAGCGGAATTGGTTCTATTTCACTGATACCAAGCATTGATGGTATCATAAGAAAAATTCCTGTTTTATATAATATTGATAATTTAATATGGCCTTCGATTGCTCTGGAAACAATTAGAATTGCCACAAATCAAAAGAATTTATTAGTTCAAACAGGTAATTATGGAATTGAATTAATTAAAACCAGAAAAAATGACATTATAAGTGATCAAAATGGAGTAATTAATATTAAATTCAGAGATTTTAATAAAGAAAATTATATTCCAGCAATAGACGTAATTAATAATGATTTTGATAAAAAAAGAATTGAAAACAATATAATTTTAATAGGTTCTTCTGCTCAAGCACTTTTTGATATAGTTAAAACAGCAAATGGAAAAGTAGTTCCAGGTGTGCAAATACATGCCCATATTATTGATAATATTTTAAATAATGAGAGCATTATTAAAAATTTTTATACTCAAGTAAGTGAAAACATAATCTTTATTTTATTGATTGTTTTTTTAGTTTTTATACCAATAAAGATAAAACCAAAGTTCAGTATTATATTTTTTATTGGATCAATAGTTTTTATTAATTTAATAAGTATAATTATTTATCAATTTAATTTTTATTTAGATTCTTTATTTTCAACAATTACAGCTACAGTTGTTTTTATGACTTCTTTATATTTTAGATATTTAGATGAAAATATTATTGCAATAGAAAATGACAAAAAACAATCTATTTTAAAAAAAGAAAGAGAAATAGCAGGAGAAGTTCAAAAAAAATTATTTCCAAAAAATAAAAAAATTGAACAATATATTTTTGCAAAAAATACGCCTGCAAAAGATGTGTCTGGTGATTATTTTGATTATTATCAAATAAACGATAATGAAATTTATTTTATTTTGGGTGATGTAACAGGAAAGGGAATTAAAGCTGGAATATTAATGGCAAATGCTGCAGCTGTTTTCAGATCACTTGCAAAAATGAATTCTTCAGTTGCTAAGACAGCATTGTATATAAATAACCAAGTAAAAGACTCATCTTACCAGTCTATGTTTATTACAGCCATTTTAGGAAGAGTAAATATTGAGAAAAAAGAGATGGAATTTATTAATATGGGTCATGAGCCAATGATGGTTTTAGATGAAAATTTTAATTTTGAATATATAAAATCTACTCTTCCTCCATCTGGTTTAATGTCTGTTAAAGATGAAAGTTTTTTTAAAACTACTACCATGAATATATCAAATAAAACTATTTTAATTTATACAGATGGAGTTACAGAAGGTTATATTGATGAAGGTAAAGAATTAGAGGTAGAGGGACTTGAAAAAGAAATAAAAAAATTGAATACAACTTCACCTGAAACAATTATCAACCATGCAACTAAAATATTAACTGAAAAAGGGTATAATTTAAGAGATGATATAACTGCTCTTGGAATTAAATTATAAACCAAATATGGATCAGTTATTATTTTTAAGCATTGTTATCTCAGCCCTTAATGTTTTTATAATTATTTATGCTTATTCTTTAAATTTTTTTCCAAAAAAATGGAGAAAAAAAGTTGGTCAAGATACTTTAGTTGGTCTTGCTTTAATATTTGTAACAATGACAACAATGTTTTTATGGATTATTTATTTCTTCTTTAAAATCTTCAAATAATTAAAAATTATAAGAAGCAGATAATAATAAATTTGTATCTAAACTATTATTTTTAACATGCCCTAAATCATCAGTTAAAACTGCTTTTATCCCAGTTTTTAAATTTTTAGAGTGATTTTTATAATAACTTAGCGTTAAATCTTTTTGTCTACCTGATGGAGATAAGCTTACTTTGTGATCTTGATAGGGTAGGACACCATTTTTATCTGCTAACCCCATAAATCTAAATGTCATATCACCTTGCTCCACTCTATTCGGCTGAGATAAAGAGATATTTAATTGATCATTACTAAATAGATTTTTAAGCTCATAATTAACCTCAAAACTAGATGATAGGACATTTGACGTATCAACTATTAGTGAATTTTTAATGTTATCTAATCTTGAATTTCCAAACATAGAACTAAAGTAAATATTACCAAAATTATTTAAATTTTTTGAAAAGTTAAATCCATAAAAGTTTGATAAATTATCTTGATCATTTAGATTAAAGGCACCAGATCCTTCTGATAGTAGAAAAGTATTTTCTTCTTTTATAAGTCCAGTTGTAAAAGATAGTAAATCAAAATTATCATTATCTAAATTAACTGACAGTGCCAATGTTTCCATCGGTACAACAAGGTTTTCATTAACACTAGTTAAAGGATTAAATTTAGAATTATTGTATCCAAGTAAAACGTTATTTCCAAAAAAGTAGAACTTATTATTAAATCCAACTCCTTTATTTTCTGATGTAAATGGATTTTTATAATCATTATTATTATAAAGATTAAAATTTTGAAGAGCTATATTAGGTTGATCTAAAGTAAGACTTAGACCTCTATTATATTTATCTCTGAAATTAATGAATTCTCCAGCATAAACATCAAAATCTTTAGCAGTTTTATTCTTACTAAACTTAAAATTTTTTAAAAAACTTATTTCTTGATCTAAGGTGTGTTCAATCTTTTGTTCAGTTAATGCATCGTAATTAATAAATTCATTTACATCATATTTAAATCCACCATTTAAAGCATCATACGCATAAGCTGTTTTACCTTTTAATCCGTTCATAATTCCATCACCAAGAGAACTTGAAACTTTCATGCCAGTCGCAGAAACTGCTAATTTAGTAATTTGTGAAAAAGGAACAGATCCACCACCACCACCACCACTACCCCCACCACCTGATGGAGATCCAAAACCAAAAGACCCTGGATTTGAGCTTGAAGTAATAGGAGATAAAGCAGCATATAAATCTGGCACTCCATGTCCCCATTCATCATTATATCCATGCTTTATTGAAGCCCCATGGGTTGTAAAAGTTGTTACACCACTGGGCGTAAACCATAAATTATTTGCAGATGCTAAAAGTCTATCTGTTAATTGTTCAGGATTGTGATTTGGAAATGCTTGACCAAGTAAAGCGATCATACCTGAAACTTGAGGCGCTCCCATTGAGGATCCCTGCAAAGTATTATAAATACTTGTTCCGCTTCCGTTGATAAATCCTGCAGCTCCAATTTCTCTATCATCGACAACTAAGCACCATTCTTTGGCAGATTCACATGGATTACCTCTTCTTGTAAAATCTGATGTTGAAGCACCCGATAAAGATGTACCAGTAAATTCTGCATACATAACTGTAAGCCAAGCATCAGAAAGATCTAAAGAGTCATCTGTTCCATTAAAGTAAGCAGGTAGAGAAGCCATGGCACTTGCATCAGTATCATTTGGAAAATTCCCATTTGCCCATACGATAACACCATTATTTTGAAAATTATCTAACGCAGTTAAATAAGTTGAAGTATGTGACCCAAATACATGTTGAGAAGCATTATTCAACTCTTCTCTAATACTTCTTCCATTAGAATTAGCAGTTGATACTACTTCAGACCATTCAAGCGAACTTGTGCATACATCTCCAACACAACCTTGCTGATATCCCCAACTATTATTCATTGCTATAGCATCATGAGTGGTCCTAGCAGTATCTATATCTGTGGCTTGTGCAGTTCCGTTATCATCAAAAGTTGAAAATACCAGACTTGCATCTGGAGCTACCCCATGTGTAGTACCAGCCACAATTCCTGCAGCAATACTAGCTACATGGGTTCCATGATTAGCTTCTGTAGTACTTACAGCAGGCGAATCTAACATTGTAACAGTCTTGCCATCAAATGAGTCGTGATCATTATCCATCTGGTTGTCCATAATATAAATTGTTTGGCTATTTCCAGTTAAAGTTGTTGCGCCAGATTTAAACGAATGAACTTTATGTAAATTAAATAGTTCATAAGGATGAACGTTATTGGAAGATTGATCAACCGCAGCCCATGATGATCTATTTTTAATAGTATTTTGTTCACTAGTAGTTCCTTCTGAAAAAGCAGTAGCATTACATTTTAAAACATAATCATGTATAGTAATTGTAGAAGATGTATTTCCAGTTGTTGAAACTCCAGATACGTTTGCAGCTAAAGTTACTGTTTCAGATGTTTCTACTGTTGTATCGTTAGTAGGGCTTATAGTAATCGATACAGAAGTTGATCCAGCAACAAGCGTAGATGTTGTTGTAGAAATAGTATAATCAGTATCTTTTGTTGCAGTACCGCCGACAGTATAGATAATAGTTACATCTGAACTATGTGCTGCTGTAAGGTTAGCAGTTATAGTTACATCCGAATCACATTCACCAACTGATGTAGATGAAATTGCAAAAGATAGAGTAGGTGCAGAGCTACCGCCTCCTCCACCGCCACCACCGGCAGCAGCAGCTACAGCAGCAACAGCCGCTATACCTCCTGCACCCCCAAAAGCTGTCGCTTCTGTGGGAGGAACTTTAGAGGCCAATACCGTGACATCAAATGAATTATAAACATTTAGTAAAACCTCTTGTCTTTTAAATTCAGACAAATAATTATTTTTATAAGTTAAGATATTTATATCTTCTGTAATTGAAAAAATATTCTCTGGATTATTTCTAATATGATCATTCAATTTTTTAAAATCTTTATCGTTTAGTGTAAATTTATTACTTTCGTCTACTCCCACCGATTGATATGGTTTATTAAAGATACTCTCTTTTTGTTCTATTTTTTCCAAGTCAGGTTTAAAAATATTGTTTAAAATTTCAGATAGTTTTCTTTTTTTTGGTTTTTTTATAATTTTTTCTTCAGGCAAATTAAGATCAATGATGTTTTCAATTAATCCGTAATCTTTTTTTATTAATTTTAAACTGTCTTTATTAATTTTGATGTCTTTTTCCTCAAAACATTTTTGAAGATTTTTTTTATATTGAGAAAATGTATTATAAAAGTCTACACAATTGTTTAATTCATCATAATTTTTGAATGTTATAGCCTGCGCAACATTTACTCCAAAAGAAAAAAAAAATAACAGAGATATAATTTTTATAAATATTGATTTCATAAAATTTAAAACAAATTATAAGTTAAGAAATAGTCTATTAAAAATTATTATTTTTGTATATAGTGTTAATTTAAACCTAAAATGAGTTTAGCTTGATAGCTTTTTCTAAATTTATTTTGTACTAAAAATTTTCTCTCCAGCTGCTCCTAAAGCTTTCTATTATTGTTGAAGCAGCATTAATTGAAACAAGATCTGTTTTACCAGGTTGGCTGGAACCCACATTTGCTTCACCTGCTATATTTGCAAATAATTTATTACCAAATACAACGATTTTCGATAGCACTCCTGTTCCAACTTCTAGACAATCTAAGTCATTGGCGCTACCTATTTCAGTATTTTTTGGAGTTCCACATTTTGCATCTACATTACAGATTAAAGCTTTTCCAGTTGTGCAAGTATTTACACTTTGAGTTGGTTGAAATATTGGAAATAAAACTCTTCCTTTATTAAGAGTAGGTTCGGCAGTAACCTTTTCTGCATTACTTAAGTGAATTACCCAACCTCTTTGAGAAGAGCTTGGGCATAGAATGCCAGTGTCATCAGTTGTTGTATCACTACAATCGTCTAGATTATCTGCTAGTTGAACAGTTGCAACATTTTTATAATAAGGAAAATCTTTATCTCTTATTCCAATTAGCAAGTTATCAAATTCTGGATCGGTTGGACTTGCCTCTTTTGCAGTAAGTCTTTCATAGTCACCAGTACCCATATACATCCAAAAATTATTTGAGCCTTTTAATCTACCTGCATCCATTGAATGATACATGTATCTACCGTTAATATTTGTGGACTCTGCACTAAACAAAGTGGTGTTATCGTATAATGCTATCGAGTTACCATCTTGATCAGTTGACATGTTGGTTAAATTAAATTTTGTTACTTTACCCTCAAAATCATTTAAATAAACTAAGGCTCCTGTATAATTAGCTGAAATCTCATCAGATGTAATAACTGTTGGAAGAGCTGGTGTAGAATTTGTAATTCCATTTCCATTTATATCTTCAATATCAATATATTTTTCAACTGTTCCATACAAGCCAGTAGTAGGTTCAACTTCCAGATTTAAAATAAATAAACCAGATCCTATTTCGGGATTTTGAGCACCATATCCACCACCTAGTATTGCTACATAAATATCATCTTCGATATTACTGTCACCAGCACCTTGGTTAGGCATTCTAATTATTCTAGGTTGGGACCAAGTTTCACCAAGTCTACTATAATCATAACGTGGTTCAGATTGAACTCCTAAAGATGCACTTCCAGATTTAATCTTTATCAACAAATCACTGCTTGGTAAACTTGGATCGCCGTAAGCAACGTATCTCATATTATCACCAAAAGTAAACACCACATCTCCACTTCCATTATAATTTATATTGAAATTGTCATAGATGCTTCCATCCTTAAATACCTCAAAATCAGTTTTTATCATCCCAGGTATTTTTGGATTAGTTTCAAGAGTCCAAACATTGGATTCATAGCATTGATCATTTCCAGTACTGTTACATACTTCACTGCCAACTTGAGGATCAGCTGAATAATTTTGAGTAACTTGGATTGATTCTTTCAGTTGATTAATTGCATAATCATGACCCACATATGGTAAAGGTGGACGAACACCTGAGCTATCTATGATATAAACATTTTTTGTAACCGAGTCGTTAAAAACAGATTGTAGATGTATAGGGTCATCTGGGTTTGTCACGTCTAAAATTGAAAACCCTTTTCCACCTCTTCCGTAAGGTACCATTAAAATAGTATGCCAAACAGGACCAGAGTCATTAGGTCCATCAAAAAACATATCATGAACTATAGGGGAACCGTCTACTCCATAAATAGCATTAGACCCACCACCTGTAGACTTATTTAATGCTTTATCAACCATCGTTGGTAAATTTCCCATTAATAAAGGTGGAATAAAAGCCCATTCCTCTTTTCCATCTTCTGAATTAAAGGCATGAAGCATCCCATCATTACCTCCCACATAAATCATTTCTTTTCTATTTGCTAATGTGGGACTTTTCGCCCAAGCACCATAACCTTTGATGGATCTCCAATAAGCTTCTTGGGATTTATTAGTATACGCAGTATTCGCATCAGGAGCACCTACAACTAATAATTCTGAGTGATAAAAATCTCCTAAGTAAATTTTATTTCCTTGACCATCTTTTCTTGCCTCTGTTAAATTACAATCATTATCATAATCAAAATAGTCTTCTCCTCTTAAAAAATTTATTAGTCCAATTACATCGTCATCATTACCATCTGCTACTCCAGGAGCTGTACCAGCGCATCTTCTTGTAGAAGTAGGTGTTCCAGTAACACTATGAAAATCTTGAACTTCGTAATTAAATGATCTTAAACTATCTGCTATTTCACTGGCGTTGGCCTCTACAAAGTTATTGTGATCAGTTCTATAGTCAGTACCAGGTATAACCGACCAAATTTTTCTATCGTCTGGATCAGGTAGTTCTTCTTGAGCATCCCAGTTATCAGGATGACTAAGGTCTAAATTTCCATTAGCATCAATAGTGGTTCTAATTAATTGTCCACGCCAAGCTTGATTAGAGCTATGCTTAAATGAAGATTGGTAAACAGCTGATGAAGTTTCATTTTTGCTTGGTGGTATTGAAGGTGCAGTAAAAGCAAAATTATTTACTATTATTTGACTTATCTTTGCTCTTAGTTGAGTTTTAAGAGAGTTTGGAGTGTCAGCAATTATCACATCGTCAGTACCTCCTGCATCTGCAAATTCATCAAACTTAAGTAATGCAGATGAACCAATTCCGCCACCATAAGCAACTACATGAGTTTTAATTTCATGCACTAGATTTAAATTAGATATTATACTTTTTGCAGCAGTGATATTATCTGTAAAAGCACCATCACCAATTACAATTACATGTGAATTTTGGCAATCAAGATTATCGTCAATAGGAGATAGAGTACTATGTAAATAATATTTCTCCGCAAGATCAGCAAAAGACTTAGAATAAGTAGCCCAACCATCAGCTGCTATAGTTGGTGCAACAGTATTAATTTTAGCTGCACCTTGTCTATGAACTCTCACTTTTAAACAATTTTTCGAATGACATGGAATAGCAGTTCCATTAGTAATATCTCCACTCCAACCTGTGAAATTAGCGCCAGACTCAGACCAAACTCCAAAACCAAAATCGACATGTGAAGTTAATGATGAGTCAGTTACAATAGATTGTATTGCCTCAACAGCACCAGTCATCCTAGTTTTATTAACTCCTGCACCACTCTCTTTTATAAATTGAAGATTGAAATCTATTACATGAACAGTCGATTTTGCATGTCCTCTACTGACAAAATGAATTCTATTATTTGTACTATCAATATCAATTGCATATGGATAATCGACATTAATTTTGTTAGGACTTACAGTAGATACACCACTACCAATATAGCTAGCATTAGCCTCTATTTTACTTGCCATACCATTTTTACTTGCATTAAGTGTAACTTTGTAAAATCTATCCATATATTTAGGTATATAAACAACAGTATCGCTACCTGGTTCAAAAATAAAACTGTGAACTGTGCTAATGGATGTGCTTATATCACTTGTTCTTGAAGTGCTTGGACATGAACTCCCATCAATCTCATATCTTTTTAAATTACTATTTCTATGCAAATATAAATTTGAACCAGACGAGTCAATCGCTAATGATTGTGCATTTTTACCATCATCTTTTAAATTTCCACTATAACTACAATTAATTTGAGAAGGAGTTGCACTTGATAAATCATAAACTAACATTTCATCACCTAAGGCATATAAAATATTATTTTTTATATCCATAGAATCTGGATTACTTATTGAAACTGACCAGTCACAATTTGTTGTGTTAATATCAATTCTAAAAAGTTTATCTTTATTTAAATCTATTACATATAGTTTATTATTGTGGAGTCTAAGCTCTCTAATATCACCCATAGCACAGCCACCGGTTCCTGCAAATGACCAATTGTCATCAACTTCCATATTTCCTGCTGAATTAGTGTAGTTTAATTTTTTAATAGAAGACGTCATACCGACATAAGATGCACTGTCACTACTATCAACAGCTATTGCTTGTGGCAATCTAATGCCACCAGTAGAAATAGAAGTACTCATACTTCCTGATTTATCTAGAAGGATTAAAACGTTGGCAGGTATATCATTAGAACCTGTTCCAGGCGGCAACCCTTTACTTAAAACATGATTTTGTAAAATTAAAAAACATATAATAACTTTAAATAAAAAAAATATTTTTATCATTAGGTTATCTTTTAATTTCACCTTTCTCAATCCTTGCATTAATTCTGTTCATTTTTTCATCATACTTTTCATTCGTAATAAAAAGTTCTTCCTCAATAATATTAAATTGATTTCTAATTCTTTTGTAAATAATAATTTCATTATTTATTTTCCAAGAATTAAAATAATTATAAATTTTAGGATTTTGTCCGGTATCAAAATCTCCAAAATTTTGTTTAACATATTTCATTAATTTTAATGTATTTGATGCATCATTGTTTTCATTAAAGTTGTTAACTACAATTCTAATATTAGCCAATTCATCGTCTATAAAAGTGTAACTCACATTGGTATTTTCATCTAAATTCTCATTAGGACACACATCCAAATAAGATATAGAGTATTTCTCTAAGATTAAATTATCTTCAGTGTTGATATCTATAAAATCTTTTATTTTTAAAACATTTTCACCAAATCTTATTTTAAAATTACATTCAGCGCTGACTATTTTTATTGTACTTAGTAAAAAAAATAATATTAAAATTGAAATTTCGTAAATTTTATTTCTCATAATTATAATGGAAGTATAACCACACTTTCTAATGTAACAACTGTTTGGTCATCCGTATTAGGATCTGCGTAAATACCACATCCGTACACTCTATATGCCATTCCATTTTTTCCAGACCCTGAACCTCCAGAACCTCTTTTTGCGCTGCTGCCTGCGCTTTTAAAATTTGCAGCACCTATTCTTGTTATAAAATATTCATAGAAGAAATTATTTAAAAAAACTTGATCATTTCCAGTTGGAATATTTGAATTTTCTAAAAAAGTTCCAAAATTAAAGCTTTCAGCCACAGTAACACTCATATCATTTGGTAAATCACTGAAACTATTTCTACATATTTGGTCATTATTGTTAGGCGTCATTGTGCCATTAAATACTGCTGCGTCATTTTGAGGTAAATTTCTAAGATTAGTCTGTCTTGTATGAGTTGTTGTGCTCCAAGGACCGTTATATTGATTTGTTAAATATCTTTCTCCTTCTAAAAGAGCCATTTCAGCAACATAGAAAGTTTGCTGATTAACATCTACCAAGTTATTACTTTTATGATCTTCAGATGTAATTAGAATTAAAGCACCACCCATTAACGACATTGCTAACAATAAAACTAAAGATAAGATTAATGCAAAACCTCTTTCTTTTATATTTTTCATTCTAATCCAATATTTCTTGTGCTAACTGACATTACAAATGTTTCTCTTAAAAACCGATCACTTATATCTTCCATAAGATTGTCATCATCTTCTATACCTATAATTGACCGTTGTGTTCCGTCTAATTGTTCATCACTTTTATAAAAATTTTTTACTGATCTAGTCATTAAAGCAACCTCAACAGATCTTATATCGTATACTTTATCCTCATTTTCTGAATTTGTTGGAGCTGGATCAATTTCTTTTCCATTTATATCTTTTGGCACAAAGATTAAATCCTCTATATAATCTGTAATTAGCTGTGGGCCGTAAGAACCATTAATGTTGGTTTGCCAGTCTCCACTATTATCCAATTTCTCTTTTTGTTTGTATATTGCATTAGTCAACTCATTAGTGCCATCAGGAAGCTCGATTTCTGAATCTAGACAAAAGTAAGTTAGTCGATATCTTTCATAAACCTCGTCACCGCTTGCATCGTAAGAAACATCGCCAAAAACAATTCTTATATGATCACAATCTGAATCAACAGTTGCATTAACACCACCCTTATCTTTTGTAATCCTAACTGGTTCATCTGAATTAGCAATAGTATCTTCAAAATATTTAAATCCTGCTTGCCTTATATCTCTAATCATCATACCCATTATATTTCTACCAGATTGTGAAGCTTTTGCTTTATCAGTAACTTGAGAATAAGAATTATTTATTGCAGTATATGAGGCAAACATAGCTGCCATAATTATAATAGAAATAACTATTCCTATTAAAATTTCAATTAAGGTTACTCCAGAATTATTATTGAATTTATTCATTAGTGTATTCGAAAATATAAATTTTTAGATTTACCGCTTACTAAAACTTCTAGTTTTCCAAAATATAATTTATCATAAACACCATTATTTAGATTTGTGCAAACAGCTGGCGAGTCTCTACAAATAGTATAGGTTTTTAAAGTTTTGTTGTCATCTTGACCACATTTAATACGTCTATTTGAAAATCTATTGTCCCATTTATTTTTAATAATGTCTTCAGCATTATTTAATGGTGGACTAACAGTAATTCCTTCATCTGCTTCACACTGACTCAAATTCCAAAAAGCATTATCAGGGTATGGATCTCCATTATCATCTAACATTAATGCATCATATAATTTTCTGGAATCTTTTTCTGATGTTTTGTAAGCTGTAAGATCTTCCAAAATTGTATCAGTTAAATAGTTTATTTTTGTTCTTTCTCCCGATACATCAATCGATCTTACCGAATAGGTAACCATTTGAAAAATTGCTATAAAACCAATACCAATTATTGCTGTTGCAACAAGTGCTTCTAAAAGGGTTGTGCCTTTTTGTTTAATTAAACTTATTGTCTTATCCATTCGTCTGATGAATTATACTTAAATTTACTAGTATTGCCAAATCTTGACCAAACTACCATGTATGCGGGCATTTGTGGTGTTACATCACAATCTGTCCCAGAATTACAAATAATTAAATAATTTTTAATTTCAACTCCGTCATCTGTTTCTAATCCGTCATTATCAATCAAGTCATCTGTAGCAAAATAATTATCAGCATTTTTAGAGAAGCAAATTGCACTTTGATTTTGAAAATGTACAAATACGTTGTTGAGAGTATTTGTTCTTAAAGTTTCGTCCCAAAAATCATTACTTGCTGTATCACAACTGAGAGGATTTCCACTATTTAGCAAAGTATTTAACGAACTTTTATTTTTTCCTTTGGCTTCAATTGTTACAGAGTTAGTCTGTGGATCTATTAATAATTGAGTAAATGGATACACTCCTCTTTGTGTTTGAGTATTTAAAGATGAGATCAATCCTGCAACTTGCTCTGCTGCTTTACGCACTTTTCTATCTTTACTCCATTCTATAAAATTTGGGATACCTGCGCCTGCGATTACACCTATGATTAGAACCACTACTAATAATTCCAATAATGTAAATCCTTTAGTGTTCTGATTTTGCATCTGCTGGATTTATTTTTCCACTTTGCGCCAGTGCTTCTATAGATTTATCCATTGTGATCATTCCATCTCTTAGTGAGGTTTGCATCACACTTGGTATTTGATGAATCTTAGCTTCTCGAATTAAATTTTGAACTGGGGGAGTACATTTCATAATTTCGAAAGCTGCACATCTACCAGCACCATCTTTTGTTTTTAATAATCTTTGTGTTACTACCATTTTTAATGATGTAGATATTTGTGCTCGAATTTGTTCTTGCTGATCAGGTGGAAATACATCAATAATTCTATTGATTGTTGCTGGTGCACCACTTGTATGAAGTGTGCCGAATACTAAATGTCCAGTCTCAGCAGCGGTAAGAGCCAAACTTACAGTTTCAAGATCTCTTAACTCTCCAACTAAAATTACATCTGGATCTTCTCTTAATGCTGCTTTTAGAGCATTAGCAAATGATTGAGTTTGTTTTCCAACCTCTCTGTGAGAAATAATACTTTTGTCATCTTTATGTATAAACTCTACTGGATCTTCAACTGTTAATATATTGTGTGTTTTAGTTTTATTAATCTCATTAACAATTGCAGCAAGGGTTGTTGATTTTCCAGATCCAGTAGGGCCAGTAACCAAAACTAAACCCTTATGAAAATCTACAATATCATAAAGTGCTGGTGGTAAATTAAAATCCTCCATATTTGGAATTTTACTTTCCACTCTTCGTAAAACTGCTGCTGGACCATTTATAGTTTTGTAAAAATTTGCCCTAAATCGAAGTCCACTTAACATGACCGCGGAGTCTAGCTCATGTGTTTTATCATATCTTTCTAATTCAACTTCATTACAGTTCATAGAAAGTAAATCTTTTAGGTCTTGGGCTGTTACAGATACTTCATTTACTTTTATAATTTCACCAGTTTGTCGATATGCCATTGGTGAGCCAGCCCTTAAGTGAAAATCAGATATTTTTTTGTTATTTTTTGCAAGATCTTCTAATTTTTCAAACATCAGTTAAATTTATATACATTATATTAAACAACTCTAGTTTTAATTAACTCTACATATTTTTAATTTAAATTAATTGGCATTAGACTCACAAGAGATGAAAAAACATAATTTTTAGTGCAGAATCATGAAATTCGTGTAAGAGTTGTCGAATTAAAATGAAAAATCTTTTTTTAAATCTATTTAAAAAAAAATCTGAAGATCAAAAAATAACTCCTTCATCAACAAATTCAAATAAATCTGGTTGGTTTGAAAAATTTTTCAAAAAGCGTCTTGGAAATAAAGCAAAAGGAGAGGATGTTGTTGGTGTAGAAATAAGTGGGGGAGAGATAAGGCTGGCACAAATCAGCCAAGCAAACTCAGGTAAATGGAATTTAAATAAATTTTATATTCATAAAATTATAGGTTTACCAGAAGAAGCAAATATAACAGATCATGCTGATTTAGTCTCTGAACAATTAAAAATAGCTGTAGAAAAATCAAAAATTTCAACAAGTAATGCGGCAGTAGCTATTCCAGTAACCTCTGCGATAATAAGAGTTGTAACGAGCCCACTAATGACAGATGAGGAGTTAACTACTGCAATTAAATCAGACTCACTTTGGGAAAATCTTGTTCAATTAACAGATAACTTATCTGATTATTCAATATTTCATCAAGTTGTAAATAGAAATCAAACAGCAAACACAATGGATATTTTGTTTGTTGCATCTAAACTATCTGATGTAAATGCATATACCTCAATAATTGAAAAAGGTGGTTTAAACCCAGTTATAATTGATGTTAAGTGTTTTTCATTAAAATCTGCAGTTGACCAAATTAACCAAATTTCATCTGGATTAGAAGAAGAAAATTTAACGGTCTTACTTGAATTTGGTTTAGACGAAAATTACGTGATGATTTTATATGATAATAATCCAATTATCACAGATATATTCATAAGAGGGCAGGATAGACAAATTTTGTTAAACTCTGACAATATTGAAGATGTAGAGGCACTTGTGAGAAGATATGTTACACAAGTTAAACAAGCTATTCAAGATTTTGAAACTAAGTATGAAAAAAGAGTTAGAAATATAAGAGTTATATCTAACTTAGAGAAAATTGATATTTATTTGGAAAGCTTTAGAAAAAATTTAACTAATACAGGTTTTGTGCTTTTTGATCCTATTCAAGATTTAAATGTTCAAGAACAATTAAAACAAAATGTAGATCAGTCCAACAGATCTTATTTTACCTCAGTGATAGGATTAGCATTTAGAAAACTAGATGTTTTTGGATATTATAAATTTGTAACTGCAGTAAAAAATATTAACTTACTTCCAAACAGAGATGCTATGATTTCAGAAAAGAAAGCAAAAATGTTTTCTAATTTTGCATTTAAAGGGGTCATTAGTATTGTTGCAGTAGTTTATATTTTTTTATTTTCTTTTTCTTTTTGGCAAATCTCAAATTTAAACAAAAAGATTGTTAATTATGAAAAAATTGTCAAAGAACATAAGTCCACTGAAAAAGAAAAGAATAAATTTGCTAAAGAACTAGGCAGAATGACAACCTCATTAAAACTAAGTAAATCAATCAAATCTAATAAAATAGTCAGTTTTAAAGTTTTAGCTCAAGTTGCGTCATCTGTTCCAAGAGGATTAAGATTTGAGTCTATCGAATATGATGGAAAAAAAAGATTAATTATTACAGGGTCATCAGCTAACGATCAAAATATATTAAAATTGATAAGAAATTTAAATGATAAAAAATCAATAAGACAAGCAACACTCGCAACAATGTCATCAGTTAAATCCCCTAACGGTCAAGAGAATAAAGGATTTAAGATAATTTGTAGATTGGAAGCATAATAATTATGGATTTGAAAACTATAAATATAAATGATTTAAAAGAAAAAGTTTTAAAACTTGATAAAAAAACTCTTATCAAGTTTGGGATTGGTTTTGGTGCGTTAATTTTATTTCTTATTATATACTTAGCTATATTAAAGCCAATTGTAGATAAAAAAAAGAATATTGAAAAAGATCAAATTTTGAAATTAAATGAAACTAAAAAATTTAATAAAGAAATTAAATTATTAAAAAATAAGATAAAAAAAATTACCCCAAAATATAAAAAGAATTCAAGTTTATTTCATTCTAAAGCTGAAGTAGAGGATCTTTATGATAGTTTAAGTATTTTTGCGACTAATTATAATTTAATAATATCTAAAATAGAAAAAAAACCACCAATACCGATTACGTCGGGAAAAAAGGGAAAGAAAAAGAAAAAGAAAAAGAAAAAGAAATCAGCTAAAGCTAAAAAAGTTTCTTATTATGAAATTCCTGTAACTTATGAAATTAGTGGAAATTTTTTAGATTTTATTAAGTTTAAAAGAGCTGTTGCAAAATCAAAAAAAATGTTAAACTTTGACCAAGAGGTTGTAAAAGTTAAAAAAGATGATGGTGGCAAGATAATTGCCACTGGACAATTAACGATAGTAGGATTGCCAAATGAATTTAATTAAACTTCCATTAATATTTTTGACATTGTTCTTACTAAGCACAATAGTAAGTGCTGATAATCATGATAAAGAAAAAAAATTAGTTAATGAAGTTAAAAAAATTACAGAGGAATTAGACTCGTTAAATGAGGAGCTACCATTGAATGATCCTTTCGCTGGACAAAGTTCAAATAATAATAGTGTAAACTCTTCTATGTCCATCCCAGAGGATCAACTTCTTGATGAAATGAGCTTATACAACTTCAAGTTGGTAGGTTTAATTGCTGGAGAAAAAAATAGCTATATTTCAATGATGAAATCAAATGGAGAACCATATTCATTAACCATTGGCCAATATCTTGGAAAAATAAAATTAGTAGATCTAAGATTAAATGAAGCCATTTTTGAAAATGAGGATAAAAAATTCATAATAATTGATTTTAATAACCAAATTAGAGAGGCAGATGAGTATTAAAAATATTAATCAAATTTTAGGTTTGCTATTTGTCTCATTAATTCTTAGCGGATGTGCGGATTTAAATAAAAGATATAACAAAGACTTTAAACATAATACTCCATTAATAAAAGGAGATATTAAAAAGCAAGGAAAAGCTGAAATTGCAAAAACAGTTGAATTAGGACCTAAGCCTGTTTCAGGTGAAGGGAAAAAACTTCAAAAGAGAAAAAAAATCTCATCTGAAATTAGAAAAAACTATTTAACGATATCTAATGAATATCCTTTATTAAAACAAAGTGTCACTTTTAAATATAAAAACATAGAATTTAAAGAAGCTATGGAATTAATGGGGAAAATTGGCGAAATTAATATTTTAGTTGGAGAGGAAGTGGCAGGAACGGTTTCTGCAGAGCTTGTAAATGTGCCATGGGACAAAGCTTTTCAAGCACTTTTAGATATGAAAAATTATGCAGCTGATATTGATACTGATGGAAATTTGATCAGAGTTCATTTACCATCAACTTTAACTCAGCAAGAAAGTTATAAATCTGCACGTGCAGATGTAATAAAGAAAAAATTTGAGATTGAAAATAGCACGGATCCAATTTACTCAGAAATTTTTAGACTTTATTATATATCACCAAGCGAAGCAAAGAAGACTATTTCAGAACTATTTAGTTCAGGGGATTCTGCATCAATTCAAATAACAGAAGAACTAACCACAAGGTCAATAATTGTTAGAGGAAAAGAAAAAGATCTTGACGTAGTAAATAAAGTTTTGAGAGAAATTGATATTAAGACAGAGCAAGTTCTCATAGAAGCTTTTATTGTTGAAGCAAGCTCAGAATTTGAGAGAGCTTTAGGAGCTAATCTAGGAGGATACTACGGTAGAAATAATGAAGCAATTGGTGGGGTTGCAGGTACTTCATCAGGATCAGCTGGCTTAACCTCAGCATCTGCTGCGCTAGGCTCTTCTACAGACACAATAACAAGCTTTGGTGTAGCGGGCGCTACTAGTGGTATAGGAGTAATAAAAAGAACAGGTTCTGCAGTATTGAAAGCCGAGATAACAGCTCTTGAAAAGTTAGGTATGGTCAGACAAATTTCTAATCCTAAAATATTTACTTTAGATAACCAAGTCGCGAATGTAGTTCAAGGTACAAATATACCTTATGAGTCTGGTGGAGAGACAGGAGGAGTTTCTTTTGCAAAAGCTGATTTAAGCTTAGAGGTAACTCCAAGTATTGTTGGAGACGGAAATGTTCTTCTTAATATAAATTTGAAAAATAATAGTGCAGGAGCTCCTGTTGAGGGAGGTATCCCGATAAATACTATGGAAATTTTAACTAAATTATTAGTTGCGGATGGTGATGTGGTAGTAATAGGTGGAATAAAAAAAGAATATGATTCTAATAATAAAAATCAAACACCTGGCGTAGGCAATGTTCCCGTAATTGGTAATCTTTTTAAAGGAAAAGCACAAAAGGATACTTTAAACGAATTATTAGTATTTATAGCTCCTAGAATTTTATAATGTTAAAGATAAGTAGAGAGTCAGAGATAAATTTAATTAATATTCTAATCGATCAGGATATAATTTCGGGTACAGATTTAATAAATATTAAAAAAGCTTCAAATGATGGTGATAAATCTCAAATTGAGGCTGTATTTGAGTTAAATTTAACTAATGAAGACGCTATTCTAGATCTTCTAGTAAAAGAACAGTCGCTTTCAATCGTTGATCTTAAAAATATCGAAATTTCTGATGAGATTAGATCTGTTCTTCCGACCAATTATATTAATATGAATTTTATCGCTCCCTTTAAATTAGAAAATGACGTTCTTCATATTGCCATTTCTGATAGCTCAAAATTAAGTCTAATGAGAAACCTAAAAACAATTACAAAAAAAAATATCGAATTACATGCCGCAAAAGTATCTGAAATTTCAGATTTCATAGAAAATTTACTAAAAGAAGGTGGAGAAACTACTATTAATTCAATTAAAGAAGCAAATGCGGAAAAAACTAAAACATTTGATTATGAAGTTGATGAACAAGCAGAAGTTTTAGAGGATACAGAGGAAGATATTGAGGCAATTGAAAATGAGTCTGAAGTAATAAAATTTAGTACTGCTGTAGTTGCTGAAGCTATTAAATCTGGAGTTTCAGATATTCATATCGAGCCATATAGATTTAGCTCAAGAGTAAGATATCGACAGGATGGTATGCTTAAGGAACAAGAACATTTCTCAAAATTTTTACATTCTAATTATGGCGCTGTAGTGACTAGATTTAAGATTATGGGAAAATTAGATATCGCCGAAAGAAGATTACCACAAGATGGTGCAATTCCTTTTAAAATTGATGGGAAGGTAGTTGATCTCCGACTTTCAATTTTACCGACAGCAACAAATGAAAGAATAGTAATGAGGGTACTTAATAAAGACGCTGGAGATATAAGTTTAGAACAACTTAATTTTGAAGAAAATGACTTAAGTAATCTTAGAAAAGCAATTCATTCTACCCAAGGATTAGTTTTAGTTACGGGTCCAACTGGTTCTGGTAAAACAACAACTTTATATAGTATTTTAAAAGAAGTATCTAAACCTCACTTAAATATTTTAACTGCTGAAGATCCAGTAGAGTATGAATTAGATGGTGTTGGTCAAGTTCAAATCAAAGATGATATAGGTTATGATTTTGGGAGAGCTCTTAGGTCATTTTTAAGACAAGACCCAGAAATTATTCTTGTAGGAGAAATGAGAGATAAAGAAACAGTTGATATTGGATTAAAAGCAGCTTTAACAGGTCACCTTGTATTTAGCACTCTTCATACTAATGATGCACCAAGTACAATTACTAGATTACAGAATATGGGAACACCAGATTATTTGATTAGTGCTGCAGTTTCTTTAGTGTTAGGTCAAAGATTAGCTAGAAAAAATTGTTCTAATTGTAGAGAGCCAGACCCAGATGTTACACCAGAAGTTCTAAAAGAAATGAATTTCACAGATGATCAAATTTCTTCAGCGAAAGCTTCAAGAGGTAAGGGATGTTCATCATGTAAAGACTCTGGTTATAAAGGCAGAATGGGAATTTATGAAATTCTAAGTGTAACTAAACCTATTAAAGAAGCGATATTAAAAAAAGCTACTACTCCTGAACTTAAAGCAATTGCTTTAAAAGAAGGATTTAGAACAATGCAAGATATGGGTCGTGCTTTAATTTTAAGTGGAGATTTAAATTTTAGAGAATTCGACCGTGTTTTATCAATGGAATAAATCATGTCATCAGAAAATTACAAATATAAGGGAATTTCAGCAGGTGCATATGTTGAAGGTAATATAGAAGCTCTAAGTTTAGAAGAAGCTTCATTTAAATTAAAAGAAAAAAAAATAATAATTACTAATATCGCTAGAGAAAAAATTAAAAAAAAAATCAAAGAAAAAAGTAAAAAATCATCCTTTTCTTTCGGTAAGAAAAAAGTCCAACCTCAGGATGTAGTGATTTTCTCTAAGCAATTTGCAACTATGGTTAAAGCTGGTTTACCTATTTTAAATGTACTTCAAATGATACGGGATCAAATAGAACACCCGACTGTAAAAGAAATTGTAGAAGATATAAGAAAAAGTTTAGAAGGAGGTGTTACTTTATCAAAATGTTTTGAAAAATACCCTGCTGTGTTTGATAATGTTTATATTAATTTAATTAAAGCAGGAGAAGCTAGTGGTAAATTAGATTTGTTTTTATTAAAATTGGTAGATTCTCTTGAAAAAAGAGAGAAGGTTAAGAAAAAAATTAAAGGTGCATTAATGTATCCGGCTGTAATGTTTAGCGTTGCAATTACCGTAATGGTTTTTATGTTAATTAAAGTGGTTCCAGTATTTGCTGAAATGTATTCAGGAATGGGAGTTCCACTTCCAACTCCTACAGCTGTAATTATGACAGCTAGTAATTTTATGAGAGGATCTGGTGGTCTTACATTAGGAATTATTTCCTTAACTTCGTTTATTATTTTTAAATATGTTACAACCAAAATTCCTAGTATTAGATATAAATGGCACGGAGTAGTTCTTAAATTACCAGTATTTGGTGAAATGATTTTAAAATCTTTGCTTGCAAGAATTGCCTTAATTATGGGAAATCTAAGTGCAGCTGGTGTAAATCTTTTAGAAAGTATTGAAATTGCAAAATCAGTAAGCAATAATGATGTAGTAACCCAAGCTTTAGAAAATGTTAAAAAAGGAGTTTTTTCTGGAGACACACTTACTAAACTTTTTTTAAAAGAGCCAGTTTTTCCACCCACCTTTAGTCAATTAATTTCTGTTGGAGAGCAAACAGGTAATCTAGATGAAATGTTCGGATCTGTTTCATCTTATTACGAAGAAGAATTTGATACAGCTGTGGATAATATGTCTAGTTTAATTGAGCCAATCATGATTGTATTTATGGGTTCTATGATAGGTGGCTTAATGATAGCAATGTATGCACCGATATTTAACGTTGGTGCTATTATGGGTTAACGGCTTTAATACTTTTTTGTTAAAACTAAATTATTATGCCATCCAGTGGCTTCTTTAAAAACAACTTCGTCCATTATCTGTTGAATAAAATAAGTACCTAGTCCACCAGGTTTTATATCATCTAAACTTCGATGTTTAATATTCTCTTCTACAATTGGTTTACCTTTATCAAAAAAACCAATTTCTAATATTTTATTTTTAAATGAAATCTTTATTTGCATTTTATCATTAGTATCAAGATTATCTTTATAAGCGTGTTTAACAATATTTTGAGCAGCTTCTCCGATTGCTAAAACTAATTCTTCTTTACTCTCTTCTAATATTGAAGACTTACTTATTACTTCTCTTGAAAATTCTCTTACTTCTCTTAGACTTTTACTGTTTACTGGAAAATCTTTGATTTCAGATATATCCATGAATTTTTTATTCAAGAATTAGTATTTGTTCTAACTTTGCCATCATGATCACCTTTAATACAGACTTACTAATTTCTTTAAGAACCACTCTAGTGCCAAGCTCCATTGCTTTTTGGTGACTTTCAATTAAAACTGAAATCCCAGATGAGTCCATGTATTCAACATCTTTTAAATTTAGATGTACTTCCTTCTTCTCTTCAATCACAGGCATAATTAATTCTTTAGCTTGCTCTGTAACATCCATATCTATTTCTCCTGTTAGATAAATAGTGGAAATATCTCCGTCACGTGTAATTTTATATGTCATATGTTTATGTGTATAATTAATATTTAAGATATAAAATCAAGAATTATCACAAAATTTGAGATTTTTAACTTAATATGAGCAAATTTTATGATTTAAATGCTTTGATTAGTCATATTTATAAATATAGGTTTATTATATAATAAAAATTTATTAATATATTAATGTTAAAATATAAAAGGTAAAAAAAATGAAAAAAAACAATAACAAAGGATTTACTTTAATTGAATTACTAGTAGTTGTTGCAATTATTGGAATATTAGCAGCAGTAGGTGTTACAGCTTATTCAGGCTACACTGCAAGTGCAAAAATATCAGCATCGAAAACAAATCATTCGACAATTGCTAAATATATTGCAGCAGAACTTAAAAAATGTGAATTAGATGGCGGTGATGCTATGGACGGAAATTTAGATTGTGATGAACGATTAGATGCTGATATTGTTGATACAGCGGTTAATTTAGCTCTAGCAGATTTTTCAAATCCTTTCACTCCTGGAGAAGCAGCGATAGAAGTAGGCGCAGCAGAAGATTGTGATACAACTTCTCAAGGAACAACTTACGTTGATAATTCAACTGGAGGGACAGTCACTATTACAACATGTTTTGATGGACCTGAAGGGGATGATGGTCAATTAGCGAGCAGCCTCACTATAGACTAATCTTAAATTAAAATTATTTATGATTACTAGAAGCTCTGGTTTTTCTTTAATAGAGCTTCTGGTAGTTGTAGCAATAATTGGAATTATATCAGCAGTAGGTGTTGTATCCTATAGTGGTTACGTTAATTCATCCAAAAAAAAAACAGCTGTAAATTCTTTGTACCAAATAGGTTTGGCACAAACTGAATATTTTTCTGAAAATAGAGAATATAAAGTTGATGCAGATGTTGCTTGCCCAGCTGATTTAGACACTACTCAAGAAATAGAAACTACTCTTCTTGGGAGTTTAGGTGTACTTACTGAGCCAGATGGCAGTGGGGGTCGTAGGCCAAAATTTGATTTTAACTTTTGTGTTGATGATCCTCTTATTGGAGACTATGAAATTCAAGCTGAACAAGTCACAACAGGTAGCGCTTGTATAATTATTCTCAATTCAAGTAATGAACTCGACAAAACTCCTTGCCCGTAAATGAATTTTGAAAAAATAAAGATATTTATTGAAAAATTTCAAATAAATTTAAATGATAAGAGCAAGCTATATATAACTTTAAGTTTAAGTTGGATTATTCTAATTGGTTATTTGACATGGTGGAATGGTTTAAAAAGTATGTCTTTAGACAAAAGTTTTAGATGGGATGAGTGGTTTTGGTTTGGTGTTGTCCCAGCACTAGCTCCATATTTGTTTTATTTCATATGGAATAATAAAAAAGGTTCAAAAAGTTCAAACCATTTTAAAGAATAAAATAGATTAATTAGCCCAAAATGAGCGATTAATTTCAATACCTTGTTAAATTATATAATTTTTTTCATAGATTTTAAAAAAATATAAAGCTAAGATTTTAATTATAAATATTGAGATGAAAATATGAAAACTTTAAAAAAAATAATATTTACATTAACATTAATATTTTTTTCAACTAATTTGTTTGCCGCTCAAAGTCAAATTGCTCAAGTAAATGGCATGATGTGTATTAAATGTCAAAAGTTAGTAACAAAAGCAATTCAAGAGGCAAGCCCAAATGCAACTGTTACAGTTTCGTGGCCTGAAGGTGTGGCTGTATCCTCTTTTGGAGATAAATCAAATCTTAGCGAAGAAGATTATAAAAATGCAATTCTTGGAACAGGATTTGAAGTAATAAAAGTTGTAAGTGTTGATAAAATAATTTCTGATGCTGGTGAAGCTAAAAAACTAGTAGATTAGTTTAAAATAAATATGACTGCGGTTGAAACCCAGATCTTGCTTAACGAGCTGCAGTTAAAAGTTGATCAACTTCCAACCAAGGGCACACTTAAAGCTTTAGAATTTCGACTTGATGCTATTTTACAAGCAAATCTAGATACATTTTGGTTATTGATATGTGCGATACTTGTTTTTTTAATGCAGGCAGGTTTCATGTGTTTAGAGTCCGGTTTATCTCGGAATAAAAATAGTATTAATGTTGCTCTTAAAAATGTCACTGACTTTGGAATAGCGGTAGTAATTTTTTGGGCATTTGGTTTTGCACTAATGTATGGAACTAGTGTTTCTGGATTGTTTGGAAATAAGTTTTATTTTTTTACGACAAAAGTTGCTGGCTACCAAACTTATTTTGTTTTTCAGGCAATGTTTGTTGCAACTGCAGCAACCATCATTTCTGGAGCCGTAGCTGAGAGATTAAAATTTTTTTCATATGTAATAATTACGTTTTTTGCGTCAGGATTTTTTTATCCAATTGTAGGACATTGGTCATGGGCTTTTAACTTTGATAATCCGACAGAAAAATTTGGTTGGTTAGGAAAATTAGGTTATCTAGATTTTGCTGGAGCATCTGTTGTTCACTCAGTTGGAGGATGGATCGCACTAGCAGTTTTATTAGTTGTAGGTAATCGAACTGGAAGATTTAGAAAAGATAGTTCTCGTAAAACTTTTCAAGGTAGCAATACCCCGATAGCTGCACTTGGAGCTTTGATTTTATGGTTTGGATGGTTTGGATTTAACGGTGGAGCTAATGGAGCAATGGATCTGAAGATACCATTAATCTTAATTAATACTTTTTTATCCGCTTCTTTTGGACTTATTTTTTCAAGCATAATGGGAATACTAGTTTTAAAAAAACCTGAGCCTTTATTTATGATAACAGGACCACTCGCAGGCTTAGTTTCTATTACTGCTTCGTGTGCTTATGTCGATCCATCTGATGCAATTGTAATAGGAAGTATTGGTGGAATTATTTCTGGATCTACAATTGTATTATTAGAAAAAATTAAAATTGATGATGTGGTTAGTGCAATCCCTGTTCACTTAGCTTCTGGAATTTGGGGAACTATCGCTGTTGCAATATTTGGAAATTTCGAAATGATGGGAGTTGAAAAAACAAGATTAGAACAATTATCTATTCAACTAATTGGAATTGGTTCAATTGGAAGTTTTTGTTTTTTTGGTTCTTATATAGTTTTTAAAACCATTAATAAATTTTTTCCATTAAGAGTGGGAAAAATTGAAGAAGAGTTGGGACTAAATATTTCAGAACACAATGCTTCAACAGATACACATGAATTGTTAGAAGTTTTAACAAAACAAGCTAAATCAGAGGATTATTCAAATAGAGCTCCCCAAGATCCATTTACAGATAGTGGTATTATTGGAACTCAATATAATATTTTAATGGATAAGCTTGAACAATCTGAAAAACAAAAAAATAAATGGAAAAATAGAGTTTCACAGGAAATCAAACTTGCAATGAATGTTCAAAAACGTTTAATGCCAAAAAGAGACACAGATAATTTTCCAATATTTGGTCTAAATATTCCAGCTAGAGAAATTTCAGGAGATTTTTATGATTTTTTTCTTCATAATGATGAAATTTATTTCACCTTGTCGGATGTATCTGGCAAGGGTGTAAATGCAGGGATGGTAATGGCTAAAGCTATTACATTATTTAAAATTTTTGCTAGACAAAAATTTAGACCTAATGAAATTCTATTTGAAATGAACAATGATTTAAATGAAACAAATCCTGCAGGAACATTTGTCACTTCAATTGTTGGAAGATATAATTTAAATACGGATTTAGTTGAAATTGCAAATGCTGGACATCAACCAGCATTACTAAGACATGGAGAAAAGTTTAAAGAATTTTCATCTAGCTCAGTACCATTAGCTGTTACAAAACATAAAGATGAAAGTGTATATAAATTAGAAAGTTTTAATCTAAATGGAGGTAGAATTTATTGTTTTACAGACGGTTTTTCTGAATGCATGAATGAAAAAAAACAAGAAATTGGCATAAGTGGTGTTAAAGAATTGATCATTAAACATCAAAATTCTTCTTTAAAAAAAGAATTAGAAGATGCAACGGAAGAAATTCGACTTAAAAGTTTGAAAAAAGGTACTTCTGAAAAAGGTATTAGAGAAAAGAATGATATTCTTGATGATGATTTAACGATAATTGGTATTGGAAAATAAAATCAAAATGGTCATATTTAATTTTATATTGATTAATTTTAACTTTATTTGTAAATAAATTTAGATAGTAATCTACCTTCATGAAAAAAATTTATTTTCTTCTTTTTTTTTTTATAATTTTAACAGGATGTGCTCAAAATTTAGCACTGTTGGGCCCGGCCTTTTCAATAGCTAAAACTGGTGGAGTTCAACAAGCACTAGTTGGTGAAACAATAAACTATGGAGTAAAGAATAAGACAGGTAAAAATGTAAGCGATCATGCTTTGGGTTTATTTGGAAATGATGCTGAAAATCAAGAATGCAATGATACAAATAGCACTAGTTTACGAAGTATATTTTTTAACGAATTAGAAAAGCAAGATTGCAAATAAATCAATAAATAGAACTTCTTTTAAATTTAATATTCTAAATTAATTCATTAAAGATAGACATCAGGTTTAATCTCTGTGAAAATTATAATTATAAAACGAAAACTGTTAAAATGAGCAGAAATACAAAAGCATATATGATGTTAATTCTTGCAACATTATTTTGGGCAGGAAATTTTACTATTGGTAAATTTGCATACACAGAAAATGTACCTCCGTATTCATTAGCTTTTTTTAGATGGATTTTAGTTTGGATAATATTGACTCCTTTTACCTATAAAGAAATTTCGAAAATAAAAAAAGAAGTTAAGAATAATTTATCATTATTTTTTATTTTAGGTTTTACCAGTGTTGGTATATTTTCAGCGTTTACTTATAATGCACTTAATCATACCCAAGTGATTAATGCTTCACTTTTTAATACCGCAATTCCGGTATCAATAATTTTAGTCTGTTTTTTGCTTAAAATTGAAAAAACGAATATTTTTCAAATATCTGGCTTGATAGTTTCAGTTTTTGGAATTTTAGCAATTATTACACGTCTTGACTTAAATATTCTGTTAACTTTAAATTTTAATAAAGGAGATATTTATATGGTAATTGCAATAATCTCGTGGGGAATTTATTCAGCCTTTTTGAAAAAAAAAACATTTAATATATCCTTACTTTCATTAGTTCATGTTGTTTGTACATTTGGGTTGATTATTCTTTTACCAGCTTTTTTATTTGAATTAGTTCAAGGAAAAACAACAGAAATTAATAGCAATCTCATTTACATTTTGCTCTACATTGCAATTTTTCCAAGTATTGGATCTTATTATTGTTGGGCTGGAGCTGTCTCAATCATTGGTGCTAATAGAGCTGGAATTTTCTTATCATTAATTCCATTATTCAGTACAATTTTTGCAATGATTTTTTTTAATGAAAAATTTTTATTTTATCATTTCATTGGATCTGTTTTAATTATATTAGGTTTATTTTTATCAAACAAAAAAGTTACAAATGCTTAAAGTTGCAATTTTAGATGATTACCAAAACGTTTCACAAGAGTTTGTGGATCTTAAAAAATTGTCTGGGAAGTATGAATTTAAAATTTTTAGCGAGCCATTTATTGATGAAGCAGATGCTATTGAACAATTATCTGATTTTGAGGCTTTATTAATTATGAGAGAAAGAACCCCTATTTCTAAGAATTTGATCGATAATCTTAATGATCTTAAATACATAATTACTAGTGGTGTGCGAAATAAATCTGTTGATCTTGAAGCTGCAAAAAAAAGAAAAATCATAGTTTGTGGCACTGAGAGTAACACAAATCCAACTTGTGAATTAACCTGGGCATTGATTTTGGGATTATCAAGAAATTTAAAAACAGAAATTGATAATATGTATCAAGGATATTGGCAAACAACGGTTGGCTTTGAACTTAAAGGTAAAATTATTGGTTTAATTGGCCTTGGAAAAGTAGGTTCGCAAGTTGCAAAAATAGCTAATGCATTTGGTATGCAAGTAATGGCATGGAGTGAAAATTTAGATTTAGATAAATGTAAAGAATTAAATGTTTTACCGTGTAGTAAAGAAGATTTAGTTAAAACTTCAGATTATATTTCAATACATGTTCAAGGTGGAGAACGTTATAAAGATTGCATCACGATTAAAGAGTTTGATCAAATGAAAAAAACAGCTTTTTTAATTAATACTGCACGTGGTCCAATAGTAAATGAAGATGATTTAATTATTGCTTTATCTACCAATGTTATTATGGGAGCAGGAATTGATGTATATGAAAAAGAACCTCTGCCTGAGACTAATAAATTAAGATTTTTACCTAATGCATTACTAACTCCTCACATTGGTTATGTGACAGCTGAAAATTATAGTATCTATTATACGCAAATGATTGAAGATTTAGAAGCATGCGTAAATGGTAAGCCTATTCGTGTTATTGAAAAATAATGGAACTACCGGTAGTAAACCACAAAGACTATGTTGCTAAAATTGGGGATGACCATAAGTTTCCAATCAATAAATTTGGTGCGCTTGCTCAATATTTAATTGATCAAAAAATTGTTGAAAAATTTCATAATCCCATTGCTTGTTCTTTTGACACTTTAAATAGAGCTCATTCAGAAGATTATATAAATGACATAAAAAATAAAACTTTAGATAAAAATAAAATTAAAAAAATTGGCTTTCCATTAGTTGATAGCGTAGTTCAACGGTCCTTAGTAGCAACTGGGGGAACTGTTTTAGCATCTAAACTTGCATTAAATTTTGGACTCGCTTGTAACACTGCAGGAGGAAGTCATCATGCTAATTATGATAGTGGTGCTGGCTATTGTGTTTTTAACGATGTGGCAGTTGCTGCTCATTATTTGTTAGATAGAGGATTTGCAAATAGAATTTTAATTGTAGATTTAGATGTTCATCAAGGAAATGGAAACTCAGAAATTTTTAAAGACAACAGGCATGTCTTTACTTTTAGCATGCATTCAAAAACTAATTATCCTGCTAAAAAATCAATAAGTGATTTAGATGTTGAGCTTGAAGATAATCTTGAAGATGATCCATATATAAAAACACTTAAATTTTATTTAAATGAGTTAAATAATGAAAACTTTGATTATGTTTTTTATATAGCAGGTGTTGATATTCATTTTAATGACCGGTTAGGTAAGTTAAAAATATCAGATGAAGGAGTAAAACAAAGAGATGAATTAGTAATTGAAAATTTTTCGTCAAAAAGAATACCTATTTGTGGTGTTTTAGGAGGTGGATATAATAAAGACTTTAATAAATTGATAGAATTACATTCCTTATTACATCAATCTTGTGCTAAATTTATTTAAGTTATGACTAAAAAAATAAATAAAAATTTAACTTCTGAACAAAAATTAGTTTTATTTGAAGAGGGCACAGAAATGGCTGGAACAAGTGAGCTAAATAATGAAAAAAGAGAGGGAAGTTTTCACTGTGTTAATTGTGGAGAAAAATTGTTTGATTCAAACACAAAGTATGAAAGTGGCTCAGGTTGGCCATCTTTTTATGAGTCTTTACCCGATGTATTTGAGACTAAAACAGATCATCTTTTAGGTTATGCAAGAACTGAGTATCATTGTATAAAATGTGGTGGTCATCATGGTCACATCTTTGATGATGGTCCAAATCCTACTGGTAAAAGATATTGCAATAACGGCGTTTGTTTAGTTTTCAAACCAAAAGAAAAAAAATAAGCTCATTTTAGGTTTTTATTTAGTTTACAATAATTCTAAACTTATTAAAAGTTAGTTAAATTTATATTATTTTATGAAAAAAATATTTTTTTTTATTTTTATATTTTGCATTTCTTATTCAGTTCCTAGTTATGCTTCGAAGGTCAAAAACTATGTATCTGGTTATGTAACGTGTGCAACCGATGCAAATGGAGCGATATATGTTAATGATGAAGGTGACGGTGATGTAAGCTCTTTTGCATATGAATCAGATTATGCGCTTGATACAAGTTCTACCAGTTTTAATCTTACATCCAGAGGAAATGTTAATGATGTTGAAGTAGATGTAGGTGCTCATTGCGATATTACTCCTGATAATTATAAACTTAAAATTTTTAAAACCGGTTTTTGTTCACAAAATCCTTATCGAGAACCTGAAGACTCAGCAAGCAATACAATTAGTGCAGATTTAAGCTCATGCGTTGTTATGTTTGATAATAATGACGGTAAAGAAGTGAATATACAGCCAGGTAAAGAGATAGATTTATTAGAAGGTGGAATAGTAATACCAATTGGCACATATCCATTTCAATTTTCTATAATAGATAACGTAGTTCTAATAAAACATACCCAAGAATTTGTGGCCGCTCCAGGCGCAGCTGATTTTAATATATTGGGTTATAATCCAGATTTAAATGATAAAGCTGACTCGGATCATAAGGGAAAAATTTGTTACACTTCTAGAAATGATGCTGGTAATATTTTGGTTTCTACATTTTCAAATGAACTTGGAGTAAGTGGTGCTACAACATTAAGAGGATATACTCTTCCAGTAAGGTATACGGGAGTACAACCTTCGTCTTTATTTAGGTGTGCAGCTGCAATTGGATCTGGTAATGCAGGTCTTGATTGGTTTGCAACTATATTAAATAATTTAGGAAGTAATATGTGTAGATATTCACCTGGGAGTACGTGTACTAGAGATACGAGTAAATTTAGAAATGCGGGTAAACAAGATAGAGGATTTAATGATAATTTCCCAACAGTGGCACAAGGATATTATTTATTAAAAAGTGATAATACTATTGCAACTACTCCTGAAAATGTTGAAAGAATAATGTGGATACAACATGATACAAATAACGTTATAAATATTACAGAAAATACCATTGGTTTAAAAATAAATTTTAAAACAAATAATGCAATGACAATGCAAATCCATCAGGATGCGACCGGAGAAGGTTTTGATACTGAATTAATGGCAAATCAAATATATGGTGGAACAATCTTTGGAAGTGTTCAGGTAAAAACAAGAAGATCAAGAGGAGCTTGGAGATAAAGTGAGAATTAACAAGAAATATTTAGCGATAATAGATAAAGACAAAAAAAAGAAAAGAGCATACAAAGGACAATAAACATGAAAATTTTACGCTATTTACTACCAGCAACCTTAACTTTATTAATAGCAACCAATGTATTTTCTCAAGATCTTAACATTGATCTTAAAAAAAAAGCAAAAGATAAAATTTCTGCTTTCAAAGACGTTAAAATTAACGCATATACAAATGAGTTTAACAAAAGAATATCCTCTTTTATAAAAGATAATTTGCCAAATAATAAATATCTAGATTTTTCAATTAACACTCAAGATTACTTAAAACCAACTTTTAGCATTATGAGTGTAAATGAGATAATGAAAATAGACTCTGGAACTATTTTTAATCAAACAAGTATTAATACTCATGATGGTGATGAGACTATTAACATTGGATTTGGAACAAGAAAATTATTAAATGATAATACTTTAATATTAGGTGCTAATGCTTTTTACGATCATCAGTTAACAGAAAGTCATGAAAGAGTAGGTGTTGGTGTAGAAGCTCTCTCTAGTATGTTTGATCTAAGAGGAAATTATTATAATGCTTTGAGTGCAAGAAGAACTAATAGCGAGGGAACTATAGAAAGAGCTATGGATGGTTGGGATCTAAGGGGAGATTATAAATTACCAATCGAGCAAGACATAAATTTATTTTTTAGTGCATTTGAATTTGAAAACCCTGAAGACGTTAGTACTTATAAAGAAACAGGTAACAAATATGGCGCAAGTGCAAAATTAGGTAATTTTCATTTAGAAGGTGGTTATATGGATGATAATCAAGATAATGATGCTTGGTTTGGAAACATTAATTATGTATTAAATTTTGGATCTGAAAATGAAAACAAATCTGCTTCAAATTCCAAGTCTTTCCAAGATGTAAGTGACAAACTATATCAGCCAGTTAAAAGAGAAAATAAAATTAGAGTAGTTAAAATTGATGCGTCAGGTGTTGTAGTCGGAGGTTTTTAATCTCTTGAAAAAATATTTGATTACACTTTTAGTATTATTTGTAACTTTAGTTCTATCATCTACTTTTGCTAATGCAGAAGTTACAGGAAAATGTGTTACTGATACAAACGGAAGTATTGTGATTTCTGCAGCTGGAAAATTAGGCAACCAAACCTATGGCTCTGGTGAAGAAGAAACTAAAGCTCCATTCAATTATGAAAATAGCTATGTAGACTCAGAATTTTCATCGAATAATACAGACGCATGTCAAACACAGCCACTTTTTTATAAGATTAAATTTTATAAGGTAGCGATGTGTACGGCAGATCCATATACTGGAAATGCAAATCCTGATTATAGTTCTTGTACGGATATATTTAGTAATCCAAGCGGTAAAGAAGTTATTGTTGAACCAGATAAAGAAGTTGATTTGTTAGATGACAATCTTTTATTACCTCTTGGAAACTATAAGTATTTAACTGTTATACTTTCAAATCATCTGCATATTAAAACTAAACAAAAATACGTTTACGCTGATGGTTCAAGAGCAGTAATGTATGGAAGTGGTGATACCGGTGGTGCTAATTCTAACACTGATCTATGCTACACTAAAGCTGCAGTAACTACTTACACCGGTTCAACACATGATGCTAGTTATAATTCTGCTCATGGTGTAACTGTTCAATCATCTGATAACACCAGCAGTGGTTCTAGAATGGAATGTACATCAGGAGATCCAAGTACAGATTATGATTATGCTACTGAAATTATCGATAGTCTTGGAGGTGATGGAACCTCCTTACGTCCCAATTTAGCTTATTCAAGCATGTTAGCTGATACAGGTGTTGATGTAGAATTAGCGGCAACAATGCTTAAAACTGACAACGTTTCAGTTGCAGACGACTTAGATAATGCTTTAAGAATTAATGCACATTTTAAATATACTAATCCAATAGTGATTTCAGAAAATACAGTTGGGTTTAAATTAAACTTTGCAACAACTAGAGGTGTTTCTTTAGACGCTGGGCAAGATGGTTCTGAAAATATATTCATGACAAAAGTTGGTGCAGATCCTTTTACTGTTGAAGTTCAAACAAAAACAAGAAGAACTAGAGGTGCCTGGAGATAGGACTCATTGAATTATGAGTTTAAATTTTAAAAAAACTTTCTTAATAATTTTATTATTAATTTTTTGTATTAAACCTTCAATAGCTGAAGTTACTTTTCAAGAAATTTTGGAAAATCCTTCTGATTTAGAAATCAATTTAAAGTATGCAACTGAACAAGAAGCTTTAGGAAGATACAAAGCAACTCTTTCAACATTAGAGAGATTAAATATGTTGTACCCAGTCAATACAGATATCAAACTTTATTTAATTTCAATTTTGTTAAAAATGGATTCAGAAGCAAAGCTGCAACTAATGATAGAGACAATGCTTCAAGATCCAAATACAACAAAAGAAACCAGAGATTATATTGAAGGAATTTTGAATACTATTAGAGAACAGTCTAAACCAAAAGGAAAATGGTTTGCATATGTTGATTTAAATTATATGCAAACAGATAATTCAAATATTGACGGTGTGTCTAAGACTGGAAATCTTTATGCCCAGGACAATATTAGTGAATTTCCAGGTTTAAGATATGACAAAACTTACTCAAGAGGTGGTTCAATTACAATCGGTAAAAATTTAAGCCCGACATCTGCAATTAGTTTTAACGGAGGATTAAGCATCAATACACAAAACAAAGGTGAAGAAAATGAAAGTGATTTAAGCTCAGGTTCAATTAGTTATTCAAAAGTAATAGGTAAACATTTTATTCTTCCATATATTTTTTACTCAAAATCAAATGAGAGATTCACTGCTGACTTGAGCACTAAAGGAATTGGTTTCAATAATTCATATAATATTAACAAAAATAATAGCATAAGTTATAGCTCTAGTTTTAGTACCACTGAATATAATACAACAGTTGCAAATATGGATAATGAGCCAGCAAATGCAGATAATGAAATTTACACAACAAGTATTGGTTATAATTTTAGTTTTTCAGATGTAAATTTAATTAGTTCTAAAATTTCTTATACTGAAAAAGATGCTTTAAAAGATTACAACGCCTACGCTGGACCTGGCTTAAATTTTGGTTATACAAGAATTTTACCTTTTGGAACTTTGAAATTTGAAAAAACATTTCAATCAAATAATTATGAGGAAAAAAACACATTTATTCACTCAACAATAAGTAGAGAAGATGACATTGAAACTTCACAAGCTCAGTTATCTGGAAGACTTACTCAGATATTTCCGTTTATCAAAAAATTTGATCCAGAAAGTAAAATTTTTTATAATTTTAAATATACTGAAATTGACTCTGACTCATCCTTGTTGCAGAATAGTTCAATGCGAAAAAATACTAGTTTTAGTATAGTAAAAAGGTTTTCATTGTATGAATAAGATTAAAACTTTGATTATATCAGTATTATTATCTTTATTTTTAATTTCGATATCATCTGCTAATGAATTTATTGGAGTAATCGCAGCTGGAGTTGGTGATATCTTAAATCAAAAAAATGAAAAGCTTTCAACAGGTTCAAAAATATATTTTGGTGATACAATAATTGTTAAAGCTCAGTCTAATGCTCAAATACTTCTTTTAGACGAAACAGCTTTAACAGTAGGTGAAAAATCTGAAATAACTATTGATGAATTTATTTATGATCCACAATCTAAAGTGGGAAAAATTGTATCAAATATTAAAATTGGAACAGTTAAAATAATTACAGGTGAAATTAGTAAAAAAGATCCTGACAATTTAGAAGTTAACATTCCAACAGGATCTGTTGGTGCGAGAGGAACAGAATTTGTTGTAGTTACAGAGTCAGATGAAAAAAGCACTGTAGTATTATTGGGACCTGGTAAAAAAAATACATTAGGAATGATACCTGGAACACTTAATGTCACTGATGGTTTTAATACTATCAATATTTCAACTCCAGGATTTCAATCGGTGGTATTTAAATGAAAATTGTAAAAAATTTATTTTATTTAATAATTATTTTGAGTTTTAATTCTATATCAGTTTTAGCTGAAATAACTGCAAGCACACCAACAAATATAATTCAGAAGATAGCTAGCGCAACTAGCTTCACCTCAACTAGCCAAAGTAGTGTTCAAAACGTAAATGTAATTCAAAATACTACAAGTACAGTTATCAATGGTAAAGAATTAAGAAAATCTGTTCAACAAGATGCTAAAACATTTGGATTATTAGTTAATGAAGCTGCGCTTGCAAGAGAGTCAGGTATTACTAGTACTAATAAACAATTAGTTCAAATCGGTGGACCAAAAAACTTATATGAAGGAAGAGAAGATTTAGAACCTACCCTAGACACAATTGTCTACGATACAGGACTTATGACCTTAACTAAAGAGGGAGGCAATTATAATGATGATGGATCTAATACAATTTTTGATGCAGCGTCAGGAGCACAACAAGCAAGAGTAAAAGTCTATGTTGATTTCAAAAGAAAAGTTTTATGGGGAGATGTAGAGTCTAGAATTACTCTAACGGGGGCATCCCAAATGACAAATACATATACAGGATCTTCTTCTGCTATTACATCTTTGCCAGTAGACAAAGAATTAATTCATACAGTAAGTAGTACAACAAAATTACCTTTAGATAGAACTGGCACACCATCCTTAAATGGAAATGCTGAGCCTTATGCTTATTTAAAAAATAATGATAATTTTTTAAATAGCTTGCTAGACGCAAGTGGTGATATTTCACCTTATCTTCCTGCTGCACAAGGCGGAGCACCAGAAGATGACTTGGCTGATATGGTTAAAAATGTTGCTCATGGAACTGGTGGAGACAAAAATGTTTTAGTTCAAGCAAGATTTTTAACAACAGGGTCTGGCACACCTGGAAAATCAGTTGCATCTTTTGAAGCATCAAATTCAGCTTCATGTGGATCTTCTTGTAATAATACTGAAAAAAACACATTTAAAGATAGCGTTGTAAGATATAGTGCAACAGTTGAGTCAACTGCTAAGAAATATAAAGCTGAATAAGTGTTTAGCAACCATTTGGATTTTATTTAGTTTTTGAGCCTAAATTAATGATTTTAATTTTTTTTATATATATTATTATCAAGAAGAAATTATGAAAAAATATTTCATTACTTTATTTACTGTAATTTTTTTTTCTGCTGCGGCTGTAGCAGACACCTCTCAATTAAAAAACAATTTCTTTAATTCTATTGAAAATTTTTTTGATGGTAAATTTGGTGATACTGATATCTCAATTAAGTCAAAAGAGGGTAATAAACCTGAATTTGGTATAAAAACTTTTAAACCATTAAATGATACAGAAAATCAAATAACTTTTTTTCAAGGATCTTTATTCGCCCACGATGAAAGTGAAACACTTAACCTTGGTTTTGGAAAAAGAATATTGAGCGATGATGAAAATTTCATATATGGTTTGAATGCTTTTTATGATCATGAATTAGATTACGATCATCAAAGAGGTAGTATTGGTGCAGAAATCAAATCTTCTATTTTAGAATTAAACACTAATCATTATTTTGCAATATCAAATGAAAAAACTGGCAAAAATAATGTCAAAGAAGAAGTTGCAGATGGCTATGATTTAGAAATTGGAGCGCATATTCCATATATGCCAACTGCAAAAATTTACACTAAGTTATTTGAGTATGAAATTCCAGGTGGATCAGATTTCGAGGGATTAGAGTACTCTTCAAAAATTGGTATACCAAATTCTGGTATTGATTTTGAAGTTGGATATAAGGATTTTGGAAATGCCAGCTATGACGATCAATGGTTTTTTAATCTGACATTTAATTTAAGTAAAATTAACCCTAATACAAGTTTTGTAAGTGATGAAGCTTTTGAAAGAGTTTCAATGAAAGACAAAAAATATGAAAAAGTTAGAAGAGAAAACTTAATTGTTAAATCAAAGAGTTTCTCTGTTAAGGCGGGAGGATTTTAAATGAAAAATTTCAAATATTTTATCTTATTTTTATCATTAATTTTAGTTTTTGAGATAACTAATTCTAAAGATGCTAATGCTACTTGTACAGTCACTAGTGGGGTTTTATCAGAAACAGAAATTAAAAATGGATGCCATCACACACCCGACTCTTATGAAATTGTAATTTTTGAAATGTATTTATGTACGAGCGCACCTACTACACCCACAACTTCAGCAACTGCAGATTTAACAAACTGTTCTCAGATATTCAATAATGCATCAGGAGCTACAGCTAATGTTTCTCAAGGAGCTTCTGTAGATTTAACTGGAACATATACTAGGCCGCTTGATGGAAGTTATACTCACGGATATGCGAGGATGGATAATACTTTTGGAATAACAGCTTCATTTGAAATAGATGGTTCAATGGATGGTCAAGCTAGCGGATCTGGAGTCTTCTGTAGAACTGTTGCAGGATCTGGTACTCATTCATCTACAGCTACACATAACGATGAGTCGGTATGTTCTAGTACTGAAGTAGCAGCTGGAAAGTATACAGAAACCTTAACTCATTTTGATGGTGTTGGTGAGGATTGGAAAGTACAAGATACAGCTAGTGATATTAATGGTACTTCAGCTTCAATAACAGGAATACTTGTTGATAGTAATGGACATTTAGCTGCAACTGAGGGAGAGGTTGTTAAATTAGAGGGAGTAGTTGCTTTTGCTAGTGCTATCAATGTGTCACCCGATACTACTTCTTTGACGATGAGTTTTAACTTGGGTGAAGGAATGTCATTAAATACAGCAGGTGCTGATAAAATTTATATCGGTAGTGGACCTTTCCAAGCAATAATGGAAGCTAATTAAGTCATTTTTATAAACCAAAATAGGTTTAAATTTATTTAAGCAAATCTAATAACTTATTTTCTTTTTCTAAAGCTCTGGTTTCATCATATCCACCGATGTGCTGGTCATCAAAAAAGATTTGAGGTATTGTTCTCTTGCCATTTGCTTTCTTAATCATTTCTTCCATTGCACCTTCAACTGTTGCAATGTTGATTTCTTTATATTCAACATTATTTCTAGCTAATAATCTTTTTGCTGCATCACAATAATTACAAAGAGGACCTGTATATATGGTTACTGATTTCATGAATTACAAATAATCATTCTTTTTAATTTTACTAGTTATTTGTTTTCTTGAGTATTCAAATTTTTTTCTGTGTTTGATACTTTTCTGATTAACTCGTTTTCGCCACAACCTGAATGAGGCAGGCTTAATAGATCGTCTCATTATTTTGATTACTTCAGACTCTGTTTTTCCAGTTTTCTTTTCAATATCTTCAAAAGTGATCCGATCAGCCCAAGCTGCCCAAATAACCCAATCTGGGTCATTATCATCTGGCTCTGGATTTTTGACTCTAGTAATGGGGGTGTGACCTTTTTTTTTCATAAATCCTTTATATTTGAAAAAAATGTTTAATGCATTTTTTTTTAGAGCATGATATTATCTAATTTGATAGTCCTTCTTAGCCATCTTTAGCTCCCGGTTTTTAAGGACTATCTACTCAAAATGTTCCCCATAAATTATTTTCTATTTTTACAGATAATCTTATTTCTGTTTATAACACCTGGCACCCCTAGAATTGTCATTATTTCTTATTCAATGAATTATGGTGTTCAAAAATGTATTTGGACTGCATTAGGAGATATCAGTGCAAACTTTATTCAGGCAACTCTTGTCATCTTTGTCATTGGTTCATTTTTTTTAGATAATCCGAATTTTTTAAATATCTTTAAGTGGATAGGAATAGTTTATTTATTATATCTTGCTTATGATCTTTATAACTCAAAACCAAAAGATATAAGTTCAAATAATATTTCATCAAAAAGTTTTTTCTCTTTTTTTAGAGATGGTTTTTTAGTTGCAGGAACAAGCCCTAAGGCTTGGATGTTCTTTCCTTTGATTTTTCCACAATTCATTGATTTTAATTCAAATTATGTAGTTCAATTTTTTATTTTAATCACAACTTATGTAGTTTTAGATTTTTTATCTTTAGTTGCTTATGCTGTACTTGCTAGAAAATTAATTGTTTGGATAAAAGCAAATCCAAAGGTAATTAATACAATTTCTGCGAGTGTTTTAATTATCATTGCAATTATTATTGCCGTAATTCAACAATATTAACAGCAATAAGTGTCGCTTAATGCCACTTGCATAAATTTAAATTTGTTTATTTAATGGAATAATAATTAATTAATTAAAGAGGAAGTAAAATGAGATTGAATAAAATAATTTTAAGTTTTGTTTCTGCATTAGTAATTTTATTTTCAACATCTGTTGCATCTTTTGCAAAAGTTGTTGGTGACAAAATTATTTTAGGTGCTGCGATTTCCCTAACTGGTAAATACTCATCTAATGGTGTTCATACTCAAAATGGTTATAACATGGCCGTTGACAGAATTAACAGCATGGGTGGTGTTAAAGTTGGTGGAAAAACTTATAAGTTTGACATTATCTATTATGATGATGAGTCAAATCCAAAAAGAGCTGCACAGCTTGCAGAGAGATTAATATCACAAGACGGTGTTGAGTTTATGCTTGGCCCATATAGTTCTGGTTTAACAAAAGCGATTGCTCCAGTAACTGAAAAATATGGTGTTCCAATGGTTGAAGCAAATGGTGCATCTAGATCTTTGTTTACAAAAGGTTACAAGTATCTATTTGCTGTATTAGCTCCTGCTAATTTATATCTTGATGTTGCTATTGATCTAGCAGTTGAGAAAAATAACGGAAAACCAGTAAGTGTTGCAATGGCATTTGAACAAGATGCTTTTTCTCAAGATGTAAGACTTGGTGTTTTGGAAGCAATTAAGAGAACTGGCTCTAAAAAAGTAATTGATGATAAATTACCAAAAGAGCTTAATGATATGGCTGCTACTTTAGTAAAAGTAAAACAAATGAAACCAGATGTTTTAGTTGTTTCAGGTCATACCAAAGGTGCTCTAACTGCTATTCGACAAATATCTGAGATGAAAGTAGATGTTCCAATGTTAGCAATGACACATTGTGATGCTGCAAAATTGTCAAAACAACATGGCAAAAACTCACAATATGCTTTATGCGCTTCTCAGTGGCATAAAACATTAACTTATAAAGATAACTTCTTTAAAGATGGTATGACATACGATGCAGACTTTACAAAAGAGTTTGGTTATGCACCTCCATATCAAGCAGCAGAGTCATCAGCTGCTCTATTGGTATTTAAAGATGCATTTGAGAGAGCAGACACTTTTGATCAAAAGAAAGTTAGAGATGCTCTTGCTGCTACAAACATGCAAACTTTTTATGGTAATATAAAATTTGCAGCAGGTGGTCAGAATGTTGATAAGCCGATGGTTTTATTCCAAGTTATGTGTGATGGGGATAATTGTGAAAATAAAGTTGTAGCTCCAACAAAATGGGCTTCAGCTGAATTAATTCACCCAATTCCTTCTTGGTCTAAAAGATAAAACAAATCTATAAATACCCCCTAATATATTGTATGTAGGGGGTATTTTTTTAAAAAGTTCATTATGGATTTCATGGTCTTCCAATATCCAATGATTTCTGTTCAAGCATGTTTGGATGGAATTTTACTTGGAATTTTATTTGCATTGATTGCTTATGGTATGGCACTTCAATGGGGGGTGATGAATATAATTAATATTGCTCAAGGAGATCTAGTTATTTTAGGAGGATACATTGCTTATTTTATGTACCTTTACGGCATACACCCAGCGTGGGGAGTAATTGTTGCTCCAATAATAATGTTTTTTGTAGGTATAGCAATTTACAAATTAGTAATTAATAAAGTTGTAGATAGAGATTTGTTTATATCAATCTTAGCTACTTTTGGAATAAGTATTCTTTTCATGCAATTAATGAACTTTGCATTTGGAGCCGACGTTGTTCTTGCAAACTCAGATTATGGAACAACCATGTTATTTAATAATAATGTTGTGTTGCCAAATTCCAAAATATTTTCAGCTTTTATAAGCATTTTATTTGCAATTTGTTTAGTAATTTACATGAAAAAATCTAAGCTTGGTCGTGCAATTAGAGCTACAGCACAAAATGCAAGAGCAGCAAAGATTTTAGGTGTAGATACAGAAAAAGTTTACGCAGCTACTTTTGGTATTAATGCAGCTCTTTGTGGTGTTGCTGGTGCATTAATATCTATAACATTTACTATACATCCCTATATGGGTTTACCCTACACAATAAGATCATTTATGATTGTCATTGTTGCCGGATTAGGAAATTTACCTGGTGTTGCAATGTCTGGAATGGGATTAGGAGTATTTGAAGAATTTGCTGATTATATTTTAGGAACAGAATTTAGAATAGGATCAGTATTTTTGCTTTTAGTTTTAATACTTGTTTACAGAAGATTTAAACTTTCTAGAAAAAGAGAGTACTTAAAATAATGAAAAATAATTTAATTCTATACATTGGAATTTTAATTTTTGGTATAGCTGCTCCATTTATATTTCCAGCTTTTAAGGTGCAGTTATCTATTCTTTGTGTACTAATTATTCTCGCTACAACCTGGAATATTCAAGGTGGTGAAATGGGATATAATTCATTCGGAAATATTCTCTTTTATGGTCTTGGTATGTATTTATGTGCATCAGTACAAGTGGGAATGTTTTTTCCATTAGCAGAGTGGACAGAAAGTGGAGGTGAAAAAACATTTGTTCATACTCCGACTCAGTTTTTTCAAGGAATGGCCGTTGGATTGATAGTTGCTGCGGTTGTACCAACTATTGTAGCAGGTTTAATTGGATACTCTATTTTAGGACTTAGAGGACATTATTTTGCAATTTGTACATTAGGATTAGGAGTTGCGGCAGGTGAAATTTCTGGAGGAATTGAAATCATTGGAGCTGGACAAGGCTTTACTACTCCACCATTTCCTAATGTTGGAAGTTTAGAGTTAAGAGGTGAATTTTTTTATTTCTTGAGCTTCTTTACATTGGTGCTCACATTCGTTGCTGTTCGTTCAATATATCCTACAAGATTTAAATTAATACTTAATGCTATTAGAGATAACGAGGATAAAGCTGAAGCAATGGGCATTGAAACAATGAAATATAAAATTATTGGTTGGATGATCTCAGCTTTCTTTTGTGGATTAGCAGGTGGAATAATGGGTGGCTTAGTTGGATACATTGACTCTACTGATGTTGCATTTGATGGAAGAGAGATGGGAGTATTCATGGTATTGATGGCAATACTTGGAGGTAAAGGAACACTTTGGGGCCCAATTATTGGCGCAACTGTATTTCATATATTTAAAGAAGGCTTTTGGACATTCTTTTTAGGTTGGCAGTATGTTGCTTTAGGAGTCTTGATTGTTGTGATTGTAATTTATTTCCCTGAAGGAATTATGGGATGGTTAAGAGAAAAATATCCAGATAGATTTGGTGAAGTAGTAGATGAAAAAGATCGTAAGGCACAGGTAGAGCTTAAATGAGTATTTTAGAAGTTAGTAATGTAAGCAAATCATTTGGTGGTGTTAAAGCTAATGTTGATATTTCAATGAACGTTGAAAAAGGAAAAATAGTTGGATTAATTGGTCCAAATGGATCTGGAAAAACAACTTTATTTAATTCAATAGTTGGAACTTATCCAATCGACCAAGGATCTATAAAATTTAATGGTAAAGAAGTTTCAGAATTACCAGTACCAGTTATTGCAAAATTAGGCTTATTAAGAACATTTCAACAAACAAGAATTTATGGAAAGCTTAACTGCATTGAGAATATGCTTATTAGCCACAAAGGTAGTGACACAAATTTAATGAAAATTTTTTCAAAAATTCCACAAGAACTAACAGATAAAGCTGAAAATTTACTGAATTTTGTAGGGTTATTTCAAAAAAGAAAACTTAGAGCAGGAGATCTTTCATTTGGTCAACAAAAGTTATTAGAACTTGCAATGGCATTAATGAATGAGCCTGAAATGCTGTTGCTAGATGAGCCAACTGCAGGCATTAATCCAACATTGATAAATGGAATTATTGATAGATTAATTAAAGTGAATAAGGATTTTGGAATTACTCTTTTAGTAATCGAACATAATATGAGAGTAATTATGCAATTAGCTGAAAGCATCTTCTGTTTAGCTCATGGTAAAATGTTAGCCAATGGTTCACCAGATGAAATAAAAAATGATAAACGTGTTATAGATGCGTATTTAGGAGCTCAATAATGTCAAATCAATATGAGGTTTTAGGGAAAGCTCCTACAGCAGAAGACTTAAAAAAATTATCCCCAGATGAAATTCACTTAACAATTAAAAATTTAAATGCCGGTTATGGAAAGATGGAAATTCTTCATAACTTTGATTTGTTTGTCAACAAAGCTCAATCATTATGTTTAATTGGACCAAATGGTGCGGGAAAATCTACAATACTTCATTCTATATATGGATTTACAAATATATTTTCTGGTCAGATTGAAATAGAAGGAAAAGAGATTACAAATCTTACTCCTGCTGAAAAATTAAAGTCAGTTGGTATAGCTTATATACTTCAAGATAATTCTGTATTTCCCGATATGACTGTTGAAGAAAATTTATTAATGGGTGGATATATTAAAGAAAAAACGGATGAATCTTATCAGGAAGCTGAAAGAATATTTGAAAAATATGAGAGATTAAGAAATAGAAGAAACCAGCCAGCAAAAGTTTTATCTGGTGGAGAGAGAAGATTGTTAGAAATTTCTAGAGCTCTAGTTATGAAACCATCAGTTCTTTTAGTAGATGAACCATCGATTGGTCTTGAGCCAAGATATATTGATATGGTTTTTGAAATTTTAAGGGATCTTCAAGAAAATGAAAAAAAAACAATAATACTTGTTGAGCAAAATGCCAAAAAAGGTTTAGAGTTTGCTGATATTGGATATGTATTGGTATCTGGTCAAACCGCAATTGCTGGTAAAGGAAATGATTTATTAAAAAATCCAGACGTAGGTAGACTTTTCCTTGGCGGATAATGATCAACAAAAAATTTTTTTTTAAAGGATATAGATCAATCCTAACTCATGATAGCCCAGCGATTGCTCTAACTTGTTGCTTTATTGCTATTGGAGCTCTTTTCAAAAATTTAGGATTTAATATTCAAGAAAGTATATTTTCTACAATGCTAACATATGCTTTACCTGGTTCATTAGTGATGGCTGAGTCTATGTTGATTGGAGCATCGTTGTTCAATATTTTTTTAGCTGTGTGGTTTGTAAATGCAAGACTTTATCCAATGACTGTGTCTTTGTTTCCGTTAATGATGCATAAGAGTCAACCTAAATGGAAATATTATTTTTCGTGCCATTTTATTGCTGTTTCTGCGTGGTTGATTATGAGAAGTAACTATAAGCAAATACCAAAAAAACACAGGATTGATTATTGGATTGGTATTGGAAGTGCCACAGTTAGTGTATCTGTTTTAGGAACATATATTGGCTTTTCTTTTTCAGATTATTTCAATAAAGATATGATGATAGGCTTAGCAATATTAAATCCAGTTTATTTTTTATGCATGATGGTTGGAGCATCTAAAACTATACAGATTACTCTTTCAGTTTCGCTTGGAATAATATTAGGGCCTGTTATTTATTTATATTCACCGGAGTGGTCAATATTATTAGCAGGGGTAATTGGTGGAACTATTGCATATTTAATAGGAGAACACAGTGTCAGCTAATATTGTATACGCAATTTTGGTCACATCTCTTGCAACATTTTTATCAAGATTTTTAGGTGTAATTAGTTCACAAGGTATTAAAGAGACATCAAAATTATTTAGATGGTTTAATTGTTTAGCTTATGCAACTTTAGCAGCTTTGATTGCAAGAACTATAATTTTTCCTGCAGGAGTTTTAGTAGACTCAACTTATTCTAGTAGACTTATAGTTGTTTTATTGTCTTTATTTGTATTTTTTATTTCAAAGAAAAACTATATTTACCCAACTGTCTTTTCTGCTATTTGTATGACAATTATCAATAATTATATTTAATTAAAATTGATTTATAAACTAAGTTAAATTAAAATCTAGAATGCAAAAAATACCTGGCATTGATATTCAAAAACACGATAAGTCAAATAGAATATTCAAAATTAGTTTAGAAAATGAAATTATTGAAAAATTAATTTTTCTATTTAATAAATTTGATGTAACAGCATTAGAACTTAAACCTTTTACAAGATTTACTTTAGCTAAAAGTTTGGACGATCTTACTGATAATAAATTAAGTGAATTAATGAATTCAATTATCAGAGATAGATCAACTGGTTGTTTTATAATCGGACCAAAAGATATTTCATCTAAAATTAACGAAACATTTTTAGTAAAGTTATCAACTGCAATAGCTTATCTTATAGGTATACCAAATCATGATGCTATGGCTGGAAAATATTATGCAAGGTTTCATGTTAAACATGAAGATAGTAGTGACTCTTATTTAAGAAAAGCTTATAGAAATATGGATCTTCACACAGATGGAACATATGTCAAAGATGTTACTGATTGGTTAATTATGACAAAAATTGATGAACAAAATGTAGAAGGTGGAGAGACTGCAATGTTACACCTTGATGACTGGGAACATTGTTTCGATCTATATAATGATCCTGTAGGGAAACAAAAGTTCGTTTGGGGATCACCAAAAAGTAAAAATATTGATTATAAAGTTGAACACCCAGTTTTTTCGTCAGATGAAGAGGGAAGACCAACAATTTCATACATAGATCAATTTCCTGAACCACAAAATATGGAGCAAGGAAATTTTTTGCAGAGATTATCTGATGGATTAGAGGAGAGTACTAATAAAATAATTACTAAATTACCTGTTGGTTACTCTGTGATCGCAAATAATTATTTCTGGCTTCATGGTAGAAAACCCTTCAAAGAAAATAAGGAATTAAGTAGAGAATTACTCAGAATTAGAGGTTCTTTTTTTGTTAATTAATTCAATATAATCAATATAAAGTAACCAAAATTATGATTTTAGGTTTTATTGGTACAGGAAAAATTGCTTCTTCAGTGATTACTGGAATATGTAAGTCAAATATTTCTTACAAAAAAATAATTATTTCACCAAGAAATAAAAAAATAGCACAAGGTTTAAAAAAAAAGTTTAAAAAAATTGTTATTGCTAAAAATAACCAGCAAATTGTAGATCAGTCTAATTGGGTATTTTTATCTGTTACACCAATTGTTGGTGAAAAAATTATAAAAGATTTAAAATTTAAATCCAAACAAACTGTTGTTAGCTTTATTTCAACTATAACTTTGTCTCAATTAAGAAAAGCAATTAACGAAAAAGTAACAATTGTTAGAGCAATACCTCTTCCTCCGATTGCATTAAAGAAAGGTCCGGTACCTATTTGCCCTCCTAATCCAAAAGTGAAAGCATTTTTTAATAAGCTTGGAACTTCAGTCGAAATTAAAAATGAAAAATTTTCAATAAATTTTTGGTCAACTTCTGGAATGATGGCACCTTTTTATGAGGTGTTGAGAGTTATGACTGATTGGCTAGTAAAAAGAGGAGTAGAAAGAAGTAATGCTCAAAAATATATTACCTCTCTGTTTTCAGCATTATCTGAAGATGCTGTGGTAAATTCAAAAAAAAACTTAAAAAATTTAGTTAAAGATTCTCAAACACCAAAAGGATTGAATGAACAAGGAGTGAAGGAATTAACTAAAGTAGGTTTTTATAAATCCCTTGAAAAAACTTTAGACAGTATTCATCGAAGATTAAATAAATAAATTAGATGTCTGAAAATATTTTAGAGATTAATAATTTATCAAAATATTTTGGGGGTCTTGCTGCTGTATCTGATTGTTCTTTAAATGTTAAGCGAGGAACTATTACAGGAATTATTGGACCCAACGGATCAGGCAAAACAACATTATTTAATTTGATTGCAGGAAATTTAAAATCTTCGAGTGGGAATGTCATTTTTGATGAAGAAAATATTACCGATGTACCTTCATATGAATTATTTTCAAAAGGACTTTTAAGAACCTTTCAAATAGCTCATGAATTTACTAATTTATCTGTATTAGAAAACTTAATGATGGTTCCTGGAAATCAATCTGGTGAAAAAATTATGACAGCTTTGTTTAAATCTAACTTAGTAGCTGAGGAGGAAGCAGTCATTAAAGAAAAAGCAAAAGAAGTAGTTGATTTTTTAAATTTAGGACATTTATCAAATGAATTAGCAGGAAATCTCTCTGGAGGACAAAAAAAGTTATTAGAACTTGGAAGAACAATGATGGTAGATGCAAAACTTGTGTTACTTGATGAAGTTGGTGCTGGGGTAAATAGAACATTATTAAAAGATCTTGGAACTGCGATTGAAAAATTAAATAAGGATAAGGGCTATACTTTTTGTATGATTGAACATGATATGGATTTTATTGGTAGACTGTGTGAACCAGTAATAGTAATGGCTGAGGGATCAGTTTTATTTGAAGGATCAGTTGAGGAAGCAAAAAAAGATGAAAAAGTAATTGAAAGCTATCTTGGAAGAGGTTCAAAACTTAAGGATACAAAATAATGGCGTACTTCGAAGGTATAGAGATGACAGGCGGTTATGGAAATGGACCAGATATTATTAACTCATGCTCAGTAACTGTAAACAAGGGAGAAATTGTCTCCATATTAGGACCAAATGGAGCTGGAAAATCTACAGCAATGAAAGCTATGCTTGGTTTACTTAATTTAAAATCTGGATCAGTAAAAATTGATGGAAAAGATATTTCAAAATTATCTCCACAAGATAGAGTTAAAGAGGGAATTTCATTCGTTCCACAAACAAAAAATGTATTTGCTGGTATGACAGTTGAAGAAAATTTAGAAATGGGTGCATTCCTAATAAATGATGACATAAAAAATATTATTGAGGAAATTTATGAGCTATTTCCAATCTTAAAAGAAAAAAGAAACCAGCTTGTTGGAGAATTGTCAGGTGGTCAGAGACAACAAGTTGCTCTTGGAAGAGCACTAATGATCAAACCAACAGTTTTAATGTTGGATGAGCCTACAGCAGGTGTATCCCCTATAGTAATGGATGAATTGTTTGACCATATTATTAAAGTAAAAAGAACCAATGTTGCAATTTTGATGGTTGAACAAAATGCTAAACAAGCATTAAATATTTCTGACAGAGGTTATGTTCTTGTAACTGGAGAAAATCGATATTCAGGAACAGGAAATGAATTACTAAACGATCCAAGAGTTAGAAGCTCATTCTTAGGCGGGTAGTATGGATATATTAAATGCGATAATACTTTTACTTAATTATATTTTTATTCCAGCCTTAACATATGGATCTCAATTAGCCCTTGGAGCAATTTTTGTAACATTAATTTATGGTATCTTAAGATTTGCTAATTTTGCTACTGGAGACATGATGTCATTTGGTACAATGGTTACTATTTTGTTTACCTGGTATTTTCAATCTTTAGGAATTTCACTTGGTATTCTACCTACAGCACTATTAGCTATTCCTTTTGCAATTATATTCATGATTTTATACATGTTAAGTATTGATAAATTTGTATTTAAGTATTATCGAACAAACAAAAGCCCACCTGTTCAACTAGCTATGGTGAGTATTGGAGTTATGTTTGTCACTCAAGCGGTAGTTAGAATAATTATTGGTCCATCAGATAGAAGATTTTTTGATGGAGAAAAGTTTATTATTAAAGCTCGTGAATTTAAAGAAATGACGGGATTAAATGAAGGTCTTGCCTTAAAATCAACTCAGGTACTTACAATATTTGTAACAGTAGTTTTGGTTTCTTTATTGTTTTGGTTTTTAAATAAAACTAAGACAGGAAAGAGTATGAAGGCATATTCTGATAATGAGGATTTGGCCCTTCTTTCAGGTATTGATCCTAAAAAAATAGTAATGATTACTTGGATAATTGCTGGAATTTTAGCAACTATTGGCGGTGCTTTATATGGTTTAGATAAAAGTTTTAAACCATTTACCTATTTTAACAATATGCTTCCTATATTTGCTGCAGCTATAGTTGGAGGGATTGGAAATCCATTTGGAGCATTTTTGGGAGGATATGTTATTGCTTTTTCAGAAATATTCTTAACTTACGCTTATAAGAAATTTTTTATGTATATTTTACCAGAGAGTATGGAACCTGAAAGTTTAGTTCAACTTTTATCAACAGACTATAAATTTGCAGTATCATTTTCAATATTAGTTATTGTTCTGCTTTATAGACCTTCAGGAATATTTAAAGGAAAAGTATTGTGAAAAAAAATTTAAACGTAATTGCAGCTTATAGTATTATGATGGGATTGATAATCTTGGTAGGAATATTTCAATCTTGGAATATTGCGTTATCTATTTTTAATCTTTGCTTAATTTCTGCAGTAATGACAATGGGAGCTAATATTCAATGGGGTTATGCAGGATTAATTAACTTTGGAATTATGGGATACACAGCACTAGGTGGGCTCGCAGCAGTTCTAATTTCAGTAGATCCTATTCAAGAAGCATGGCGTGCTGGTGGTTTTGATATATTGATGTGCTTGTGGCTGATAATAGTAATGATTTTAGCTATTAGATTTATCTTAAAAAATTTTGAAAAATCAAAATTTAGGACATATGGAATTGCATCAATTATAATTGCTGGAATAATAATTATAAGAGTAACTGCTGAACCTGGCATAGAAGCTATTGAAGCAGTTAATCCAGCTAAAACTGGTTTTCTAGGTGGATTTGGTTTACCAATTGTCTTTTCATGGATTGTTGGAGCTTTATTTGCTGGAGGTTTGGCATTCATAGTTGGAAAAGTAGCTTTGGGTCTTCGAGCTGATTATCTGGCGATTGCTACACTTCTGATTTCTGAAATTGTTATTGCAATTATTAAGCATGAAGATTGGTTAACGAGAGGTGTTAAAAATGTCATAGGTCTTAAGAGACCAGTCCCTTATGAAGTTGATCTTCAAACAACAGACTGGTTTATAAACTTAGTTGAAAAATTTAACTCAGGAAAATTGGATGTAATCTCAAATTTAGCAGAAAGGCAGTCAGCTCTCAATCAACTTGTAATAGAGGGATCATCTGTATTTGTAAAATTGTGTTATTCGGGTTTATTTTTAACTGTAGTTATAATTCTTTTAATTTTAACACAGAAAGCACTTTATTCTCCATGGGGAAGAATGATGAGAGCTATTAGAGATAATGAGGAAGCTGCAAATGCGATGGGAAAAAATGTTGTTAAGCAACACTTATTAATTTTCATTTTAGGTTCTGCAATTGTTGGAATAGCTGGTGCAATGCTGGTTACTCAAGATGGTTTATTCACACCAGGTAGCTACAGACCAATGAGATACACCTTTCTTATCTGGGTAATGGTAATTGTTGGTGGAAGTGGTAATAATTTTGGTGCTATTTTAGGAGGTTTCGTAGTTTGGTTCTTGTGGATTGAGGCTGCTCCTATTGCATTATTTCTAATTAATTTTTTTACAGCTGGTATTTCAGAGTCAAATGCACTTAAAGCTCATTTGATTGAAAGCGTACCTTATTTTAGATTCTTAATGATGGGCCTTGGGTTATTATTAATCATGAGATACAGACCAAAAGGTATACTTCCTGAAAAAATAGAAATAAAGTAACTGAAATGAAATATATCATATTAGGTGCCGCAATTGCTTGGACTATGTACATGGCAGATAAGTATATGTTTTAATGAATAAAAATCTTTGGTTGTTAATTTTAAGCCAGATTTTTGCCTTCACCGCTGCACCTGTCACAGTTTTTTTAAGTGGAATTATTGGTTCACAGTTTAGTCCAATTAAATCCTTAGCAACTTTGCCAATGGCATTATCGATTGTAGGTGTTGCAATCTTTGCAATCTTTGCTGCAAAGGTTATGAGTATTATTGGAAGAAGAGCAGGTTTTATTATGGCTTCAGTTGGAAGTTCTCTAGCCGCATTAATGGCTGCATATTCAATAATCATTGAGAGTTTTCTATTATTTAATTTAGGATGTTTTTTGCTGGGAGCAGGAGTAGCTTTCAGTCATCAATATCGTTTTGCTGCAGTTGAAACTGTAAATAAAGATATGGCCCCAAAAGCTATATCAATAATATTATTAGCAGGAATTGGTTCAGCTTTTATAGGTCCCAATTTAGCAAATATTTCAAAAGGAATAATCTCAGATCATTTGTATGCAGGTTCGTATATTTCACTTGCAATATTAACACTATCTTCAACAATTTTTTTATTATTTTATGAGGATAATCATAGACCAAATAATTTTGTTAAAAAAAATGCACGAAGTTACTATGAATTAATTGCACAACCAAGATTTTTACAAGCCTTAGTAGCATCATCTTTTGCTTATGCTGTGATGTCATTTTTAATGACAGCTACACCCATAAGTATGCATGTAATGGAAAAAATTAGCTTGGCAAAAACTGGATTAGTTATTCAGCTACATATTGCAGCAATGTTTTTACCTTCATTAATCACAGGAAATTTGATCAAAAAATTTGGACATAGTAAAATTATGTATTTAGGTGTTATTTTGTTTTCAATAACAATTTTGACAAGCTTATTTGAGCAAAATTTTATAAATTATTTAATAGCATTAATCTTTTTAGGGTTTGGTTGGAATTTTTTATTTATATCAGGAACTAGTTTATTAGTTTTGTCTTATAAAGAAGAAGAAAAGTTTAAAGCTCAAGGATTTAATGATTTAATTGTCTATACAGTTCAAGCGATAGCAAGTTTATCAGCTGGGATATTCATAAGCCTTACAAGCTGGAAAACAATGAATTTAGTTTGTATTATTTTTTTAATAATTATTATTATTTCAACTTTAAGAGCAGATTTAAAACAAAGAAGTTAAATGGATCTTTTGTCATACTTTAATTTGGGTTTATCTGAATTTTCATTAATAATTTTTACTGTTTTCATAGCTTCGATAATTAGGGGTTTTAATGGATTTGGATTTTCAGCAACTTGTATTTCTGGATTTTCCTTTATTCTTCCCGCAATAGAGATAGTACCAATTATATTAATTCTTGAAGTTTTTATAAGTATTTTTATGGCACCCTATATTTGGAACAAAATAGATTGGAATTTTGTTTTTAAACTATTGATAGGAATTGTTATTGGTTCACCAATTGGTTTATATTTACTAAAATACTTATCACCACAAACGACTCATTTGTATGTATGTGTAATAATTATATTTTTCTCTCTTTTATTAATGAAAGGCTACTCAAATCAAAAAATTAATAATAATGGCTCAAAAATTTTTACAGGAATAATTTCTGGAACTTTAAATGGATTAACAACATTAGGTGGAATGCCTGTCGCTCTATTTTTATTAGTCACAAGTATTCAACCAGCTGTAATAAGAGGATCTTTGGCAGCTTTATTTTTTTTAACAGATGTATATGCATTTATTTTAAGTTTTTTTGGGGGAATTGTAGATATGATTACAATTTATAGAACTCTTCCTCTAATTATAATTCTACCGGTAGGAGTTTATATTGGAGATAAATTTTTTGTAAAAAGTAAAGAGGCTCTTTATAGAAAAGTAGTATTTAATTTTTTAATCGTAATATCAATTTTTGGTATTCTAAGAATTATAAGTAATATTTAGATATAAAAAACCCCCAGTAATTTTCATTACCGGGGTTTTAAATTTATATTAATTATCTTTGTTTTTTAGTCTTAAACTTTCCACCTTTTACTTCTTGCTCTAAGAAAGAACCTTCAGCTTCACCAACGCTAGTAAAATTCACACCCGTTGCACCTTCGTAGTTAATCTTTTTTCCTTTTGCAAGTAAGTCTAAACCTTTTTTAAGTTCACCAGGATAGATTTTAGTTCCAGGCTCATTTGCAACATCCATTACATTTTTTGCAATAGAAGCTCTATCCGCTGAGTTACCAGCTTGCATAGCTAAAACTATTAAGGCAGCAGCATCATATGACTCACCAGTGTATGGACCAGAAGAATCTATTCCACCCGCTTTTGCCACTTCAGTAAACACACCAGCACCTTTTCCAGTTGAACCAGGCATTGAACCAAAAGATTTACTTAAATCTTTTCCAAATGCATCAACCAAAGATTGTCCAATCATTCCATCTGATAAAATAAATCTATCAAACGCACCTGAATCTAAAGAAGCTTGAATAATTCCTTTTCCTCCTTGGTCAAGGTAACCAATCACTGCTACTGCGTCACCACCTGCTGAAGCAAGTGTTGCTACTTCAGATGAGTAATCAGCTTTTCCATCTTCGTGAGCAGTTACTGTTGTAACCTTAATACCATGAGCTTTAACTGCTGCTTCATATACATCGGCTAAACCTTTTCCATAGTCATTATTTGTATAAGTAATTGCTACACTTTTAACTTTTCTATCTTTTGTTATATCAGCTAAGATTTGTCCACCTCTAGCATCTGATGGTGCGGTTCTAAAGAAATATCCCTTATCATCTAGAGTTGTTAAACCTGGAGAAGTTGCTGATGGTGAAATCATCACCACACCATTTGGTACAGCAACGTTTGATGCTATTGCACCAGTTACACCTGAACAGTCAGCACCCATTATAGCTGCAACACCTTGTGAAATAACACCTTCAGCTGCTGCAGTTGCTGCTGCTGAATCCACACAAGTTGAGTCTGCTCTTACTGGTTCAATTTTTTTTCCACCTAATAGTGAACCTGAGTCTGAAGCTTCTTTAAAAGCAAGTTCAGCAGATGCAGCCATAGCAGGCGTAAGTGACTCAATAGGACCAGTAAATCCTAAAATAATTCCCATCTTAATCGAATGTCCGTCAGCCATTACATTAGTTCCAAAACTTGAAACAAACATAAATAAGGCAATAAATAGTTTTCTCATTATCTTCCTCTTTGATTGTTAACAATTTATAAAAAGATAATTAAAATATGATTATTATTAATATTCAATGGGTAAATTATCTTATTTTATGAAGGAAAAAGACCGAACTAATTACAATTATACCCCCAATAACAAACAATATTGTCGGAACTTCCCCAAAAATGAAGAAAGTCATTGCTATCCCAAATATAGGAAACAAAGAATAAAAGGGAAAAATTCTTCCAACTGTATAAAATTTATATAAGTAAAACATTAAAAGATGTGCACAAAGTGATACCACAATAGCCTGGTATGAAATTAACATCCATGAGCTTGAGCTAATATTTTTAATATTTAAGATAGTTTCTCCTTCAATAAAGTTAGAGATAATGAATAAGATTATAAAACCAAATAAAGCCACACTAGAGTTAAGAATGCTGGTATCTAAATTTTTTAACTGTCTAGAATAAACTTGAGCTAAACCAAAAAATAATGCCATTAAACTAGCAAAAAATAATCCTAATAAATTATTAGCTAATTTTGGATCAAAAAAAATTATAATAATTCCCACAAAAGCAGTAAATATAAGCACCCATTTTTTTGAACTAATATTTTCACCAAGCATAAATGCACTAGCAAGAATTCCAAATGGAATTGCTAATTGTGAACCAACTATAATAGGAGAAATAATTGATGAATGGTAAAGTGATAAATTCATAAAAACATAAACTAAAACTCCCATAGAAATTGAAAAAGCTATCAAAGGTGGAAAATATTTTTTATTTGGAATTCTAAATCTCCAGAATGGAATTAAAATGACTAATACCAAACCCATTCTTAATGATGCCATCAATATTGGAGGAACTGAGTTGTTTAATGCTAATTTTGCAACAGGAAAGGCACTACCATGGGCTGCCATTATAAATAATAAAATTAAGATATGTTTAAATGGCAATATATTATCTAATTGAAAAAGGGTCTAAAGATGGCTCGTCAGATGTGTAAAACCAAGTTGTTTTAATTCTTGTATAATCTTTAATTGACTCAATTCCTGCTTCTTTTCCATAGCCGCTATCTTTAATACCACCAAAAGGTGCCGAAGGTGAAATTAATCTATAAGTATTAACAAATGTTATGCCAGCTCTTATAGCTTTTGAAACTCTCATTCCTCTTGAAAGATTACTAGTATAAACTCCAGAAGATAAACCATATTGATTGTCGTTCATTTTATTTATTACTTCTTGTTCAGTATCAAATTTCATAACAGATAAAACAGGTCCAAATAACTCATTTTCTGCTACAGGTAGATTATGATTGTCACATTCAATAATTGTTGGAGGGAAGTAATAACCTTTATTTGAAAACGAGTCTCTTTTTCCACCACATTTTATTTTTCCACCTTGATCAACAGTAGCCTCTATATTTTTTTCTATCGTCTCTAACTGTTTAAAACTACTTAATGGTCCCATTTCTGTATTTGGATCCATAGGTGTTCCAATTTTAATTTTTGAAGCTCGAGCAGAAAGTTTATCAAGGAACTCATTATAAATATCTTTTTGAATATATAGTCTTGAACCAGCTATACAACTTTGGCCACTTGCACCAAAAATACCAGCAGTAATTCCATTAATAGCATTTTCTTGATCAGCATCGTTAAATACTGCAACTGGACTTTTCCCACCCAATTCTAAACTCACTTCAGAAAGATTATCAGCTGAATTTCTAATTATGTGTCTTGCGGTTTCAGGACCACCTGTAAATGCAATCTTTTCAACTAAGTTATGACTAGTTAAAGTTTTTCCACAAGGATCACCAAAGCCAGTAATCACATTGACTACTCCTTTAGGAATTCCAGTTTTTTCAATTAATTTTGCAAACTCAAACATTACAGCTGGGGCAAGCTCAGAGGATTTAATAACAACAGTATTACCCATTGCGAGTGCGGGAGCTAACTTTGTTGCAGTAAGAAACATTTGTGAGTTCCATGGGATGATTGCTGCTATAACTCCAATTGGTATTCTTGTTGTTATTGCCTGAACATTTGGTTTATCAATTGGCAAAACTGTTCCTTCAACTTTATCTGCAAGTCCTGCATAATAATCATAATACTCAGCAATATATATTGCTTGTTTTTTTGTTTCTCTAAAGAGTTTTCCAGTATCGATAGTTTCAATTTCACCTAACATTTCTGCGTTCTGTCTTAATTGATCTCCTATAGCTCTTAAGAATTTTGCTCTCTCTCTTGGAAGTAATTTTGGCCATTCACCCTCGAATGCTATTTGCGCAGCCTTAACAGCTTTATCTACATCTTTAGCACTAGCCTCAGGAACAATTGCCCAAGGTTCGTTATTTTCTGGATTTAAAGTTTCAAAAGTTTTTTTATTTTCAGAGTCGACCCACTCACCGTTAATAAACATTTTATATTGTTTTAATTTACTCATTACTGTCTATAAAATTTTTGATTGTTAAATTTACATCATCTGCACATTCAATACCACAAAGATGTTTACCATTCTTGATGATCTTCAATTGACTATTTTTTATAATTTTGTTTAATTCTTGTGACATTTCAATTGTTGAGCCTATATCATTTTCTCCTGTCGTAATTAATGTATTAACCGTGATTTTTTCAAAATCTTCATCATTTTTATGATTAACAAAAAGTTCATAAACTTTTATGAAATTTGCCATATTATTTGAGGATAAAATAGAACTTATTTTATTATAGGTATCTGGATTATTTTCTAAATACTTATCTGTAAACCATCTCTTAAGAGCTAGTTTTGATAGCTTTAATTCCTTTTTGGCTTGATTGAATCTTTCATTAACAATTTTTTGTTGTTGTTCAGTCCTTTTGTAAATTGAACCTAAGAGAACTAACGATTGTAATCGATCATTAAATTTTGTTGCAAAATTTCTAGCAATTAAAGAACCAATTGAAAAACCAACTAGATGAATTTTTTGAAAATTAAGCTCATCAATCAATTTGATTAGTTGATCAGAAAAATCATCAAAACTTATATTTTGTTTTTTTAAAGAAGATTTTCCATGTCCTAAAATATCATATGCAAGAGTACTATAGTTTGTAAAAAAATCTAATTGTGGTTGCCAAATTTCGTAAGAAAGGCCAACACCATGTATAAATACTATTGGTATTGATTGTTCTTTTTGATTTAAAATATAAAAAGTACCAGATGCCGATGTTCCTGTTGTCATCAAGTATTATTTGGGCTCAATACCCATTTCTTTCATATCTTGATATCTATCACCAGTTCTTGCATGAGCTCTTCCACTTGAAGCACCACCTATAGCAATTATTATTTCGTCATCAAATGGAGCATCATGAATAGTAAATTCATGAGTTAAATAATAAGGTCTTAAACCAGAGTCTGTTTTGTGCATCATAGGTATTGAAATTTTAGATCCAGCTGGACTTCTAGTGTTAGTAAAACTTAAATAAGAAGTTCCACCTACCGCATCCCTAAATTTATTTCCAAATCTTAATGTATGAATAAAAGCAGATGCATGTTCTATCTCACCATCTAATCCCACCACACCTGCTTTACCATAAGCTAATATTTTTTCAGGAGATCCAATTTCTTTAATAAGCTCAGGAACCAATAAATCACCTAATTTTGGCGCCAAGTCTAAAATAGTTGGTCTCAAGTTTTCAACAAAACCTTGTCCATGCCATGGATTTTTAAAAACAGCCGCAACTGAAACTAATAAGACCGGTTCTTTAGATTCTTTACCACCCTCGATAAAAGTTTTATCAACAAATTTTGTAAATTTTCTTAAATTAATTTCCATATATTTATTTAGTTACCTGAGCCAAAACTAGCCAGGCATTTACTCCTTTGCTTGCAATATAATCTGATTTAATAAATTCAATTATTTTCCAAGAATTATTATCTTCTAACTCTTTGATCTTTTTGTCAAACCCATATTCCTCATAAATTCCAACATTTATTGTAAAACAAACCAAAGACTTATTTTTACAAATTCTAACCATTTCATCTAGCGCCGGTGGATTTACATGACCAAAAGTAAAAGTTCCAACACAAGTTATTCCTTCATAAGTATCATCTTTAATATTTACTTTTTGATTAAGATCAATTTTAAATAAATTCTGATAAATATTTTTAGGCACTAAATCCAACATTTTTTGAGAAAAATCAGCACCATCTATGTTGAAATAACCATTCTTTTTTAGCTCAACACCTACTAATCCAGTTCCACAACCTGCATCCAATATTTTTATTTCTTTTTTAAAATTATGTTTTTTAAAAAGAGTAACTGTTTCTTGTGGTCCAGAATATTTCCAGTCGACCATATCTTTGTCATATTTATTTTTAACTGTCCACTCATCATAATAATCCTCAACTTCTTTGCCCGCTTTTAATTTATAAATTGGGATTTTGTTACCAATATCTTTTTGTGACATTTATTTTTGCCTATGTTTAAAACTATCCCTTCTAAAACTATATAATGCACTTGGATCAACATCCACATCAACCACAGCAGGTTTATTAGATTTCACTGCAGCTCTTACTGCTTCACTTATTTCAGAAATTTTTTTTACTTTGAAGCCTTTTGCACCATATAATTCAGCAACTTTATCAAATGAGGGGCTAGCAATATCTGCACCTAAATATCTTTTTCCAAAAAAATCTTTTTGGTAGGCTTTTTCTGCCCCCCAGCTTTGGTTATTCATTACTATTGTTGTTGTATTAATTCCATATTCTACTGCTGTACTTAATTCAGATATTGTCATACCAAATCCACCATCACCCATTAAACTAACAACAGTTTTTTTTGGTTTTGCAACTTTAACTCCTAAACCACATGCAAATGAAAAACCAACTAACCCAAAATCTAAAGGTGTAAATAAAGATGGTGGGTTATAATATTCAAGAGCATCTGTTGCTTGCAAACATAAAGTTCCTGCATCTAAAGTAATAGCAGTATCCTTCGGTAAAGCTTTTCTTAATTGTTTAAATAACCCTTTTGGCTGAATTGGAAAATTTTTTCCAAGATTATCTTTATCTCTGTTAGTTAAATAATTTTTTCTTTCTTTAAGATATGTGTTTGTCCAACTTTTTATATCTAATTTAATTTTCTGTTTTTTAATTTCATTATATATTTGATTTGTAGCAGTAGCTGCATCAGCATTAATTCCAATAACTATTGGAAAATATTTTCCGAGCATCTTTTTTTCAATTTCAATTTGAATAATTTTTGCTTTTTTATTTATGTTGTCATACGAGTAAAAAGTAGAATTAAAACCCAATCTAGTTCCAATTGCTAAGATAACATCTGCTTCTTTAACAAGTCTTGATGCAACAGGATTTCCTCGAGGCCCCATCTGGCCTGCATTTAGTTTGTGACTAAATGGAATAGCATCTCCATGGCCAGCTGCCGTAACAACTGGTATATTCAATAATTCAGCAAGCTTTATTACTCCCTTATATTTAGAATTATATTTAATCCCACCTCCTACTATTATTACAAACTTGCTAGCTTGATTTATAATTTTTGCTGCTTTTCTTATTTTCTCATTGTCACCTCTACGACTATTCTCACTTTCAAAAGAGGACTTATTACTATTAATTTTATAAGTGTTTGTTGCTGCTAAGATATTCCTTGGTAGATTAATGCAAACTGGGCCTCTTCTAGGTTTCATTGCTAAACCAAAAGCATCACTAATCACATCTGGTATGATTTTTGAATTTTTAATAGTCCACGTTTTTTTAGTAATTGGTGTAAATAAAGATTGCTGATCAAGACCCTGAAATGCATCTTCAACCTTATCTTTAGTTGAGTAGGATCCTGCAATTGCTACAACAGGAGAGAAGGCAGCTTTTGCTTGAGCAACACCAGTTACTAAATTAGTAGCACCAGGACCATTTTGTCCAGCTAACATAACTCCTGGTTTATTAGATGCTCTTGCATACCCATCTGCCATGTGTGTACCAGTTCTTTCGTCTCGGACACCAATAAATTTGATCTTCTTTTCGTGATAAAGAGCATCAAACATTTCCATTGTCGCTGAACCAATAAGGCCAAAAACGTGTTTAACTTTTTCTTTATTTAAAGATTGAACAGCAGCTGCGCCACCAGTCATTTCTTTTTTTGATTTGATCACGATACTTTTTTAACTTCAGTATCAATATCATCCTTAAAGTGAGGCATTACTTTTTCAGTAAATAGTTTTATACTTTTCATGCAATCTTCATGTTTTATACCTGGAAAATTTGACCAAACTTGTAGATTTTGTAAGTTTAATTCAGATTTTAGCTCATGAATTTTATCTATTACATATTCAGGAGTTCCAAAAAGCATATTTCGTTTATGTAAAAATTCATAATTAAGTAAGTCTAATTTACCTTTTGTTTCAGGTAATTCCTCACCTGGGTCCATATGGTTTCCAAGACCTCTCCAGTGACAAACCCATTTCATATAGTCTACCATATGTTTACCAGCTTTTTCTTTAGCTTCTTCCATTGTATCTGCAACAAACATATCTCTAACTAAAGAAATACCTTCACCCATTGGAACATTTCTTTTTTCAGACTCAGACTTAGCATTTTTAAAGGCTTCAAATTTAATTTTTAAAGCTTTAACTGTTGGTATCCACATTATAATATTTAAACCTTGTTGAGCAGCCCATTCAATAGATCTTATTCCATCTACTACTTGATGAATAGCAGGAAAAGGTTTTTGATAAGGTTTTGGAAGAACACTAATATTCTCCATAACATTAGTTTCAAGGTTTACTAAATCTTTATTTGGTGGGCTCATGTCATGTTGCCATACATAATTAGGTGCCGGATAAGTATAAAACTCTCCTCTATGATTAAAAAATTTTTCTTTCCAAGCTTTTTTTAAAATTGTTAATGTTTCTTCAAACAACCTAAAATTTTTTGCCTGATCTTTCATATCAGCTTCTTTATTAAGATTTATTGCTTCTCTTCCGTAAATTCCTCTACCAATTCCTATCTCAACTCTTCCTTTTGATAGCTGGTCCAATAAAGCAATATCTTCAGCCATTCTTATTGGATTATGAAATGTTATCACATTGCAGGCTTGTCCAATTCTAATTTGATTAGTTCTTGCTGCCGCATCAACACCCATCATTAATGGGTTTGTTAATGATTCCATACCCTCATGGTTAAAATGATGCTCTGTATACCAAATAGAGTCCCATTTATTTTGATCACAATATTCTGTAATCTCTCTAGTTTCATCTAATAGTTCGTGATAAGGCTTATGTGTCCAGTTAGTAGTATTACAAAAGTATCCAAATTTCATGCTTCCTCCTTTAAACTTTCTAATTTAAAAAAAGACGACCGATCCCACTTTCGTATTGAATATAACGATGAGTTATGTATCGCTCTTTACAGGTAAAACTTTAGCACAATTTAAAGTTCTAGGGAATACAGAAATTAGGTTCTGATTAGACCTAATACTTCAAATTGTAATAAGTTCTTCCTATCATTTCTCTGACAAAAAAGCTTGTTTCACTTAGCGCATTTGCTGAAGGTATGAAACTCATAAAAGTAATTTTTGATAATCCTTTTTGAAAATCAACAGGAAAAGGGACCACATTTATACCAGCCACTTCAAAGACTATTTGAGCTCTTGGCATATGAAATGCAGAAGTAACCAGTATAACCTTAGGCATATCTTCAGAAAGTAACTTTTTAATTGCTTTTGCTTCTTGGTCAGTATTTTCTACATTTTCAGTTAAAAGAATATTATTTTCTGATATTCCATTAGTGATTGCAATTTGTTTCAAATATTCACCTTCTGGAATTCCAACAGACCATGGTAATTTTCCTCGAGTAAGAATTAGTTTAGAGGCCTTTTTTTCTTTAAATAAATTTATTCCTGCAAAAATTCGATCAGATGCTTCACCTAATTCATAATCTAAACCATCTTTAGAGTTTATAGTTCTAATCATACCACTTAAAACAACTATTGAGTCAGCAGGCTCAATATTAGAAGGTTTGCTTAATTGATAATCAGATTCAAGATAAGCAACTAATTTATCAGAAACAATAGGTAAAGAGCAAACGATTAAAATAAATATTCCAATTATGCTTATTTTTTTTGAATTAATAATTACTCCAAAAATGATTAATACCATTATCAGCATTAATGGACTAAAAATTAGAGGGAGGATTTTATGAAGATAAATCATCATTTAAATAGTTATATATTATTTAGTTTTATCTTTGATATTCAATAAATTTCTTCAAAGATTTTTTTAAAAATTTCTCAAAAACTATACTTTTATTTTTATTATTTGAATTATCATTTAAAAATGAATGAGACATTTTAAAATCATATGAAGGTTCAAAAAAGAAGGGAATAGACATTCTTTTTGTTTTATTCCATAGTACTCTATGATTAGTCGCTTTAAACTTTCCCGTACTTAAATATTCTAACGCCAACCCAGTATTAACGATTAATGCATTTTTATTAAATGGAACATCATACCATTTTTTATTTTTTCTATTCTGAACTTGTAATCCACCTTTTTTATCTTGGTATAGCACAGTAAAAATACCGCTATCGACATGTGTCTCACAACCAAGAGCTACTCCGTCTTGTTTTGAAATTTCTACTGGTTTTGTTTGATTTGGATAGTAATTAAATCTTAAAGTACTTAAAGTTTTAGTTCTTGAAAAAGCTTTTTTGCTGATATTTTCATCTTTATTATAGAGTTTGATTATACTTTTAAATAATATTTCACTTAAAGAAAAAATTTCATCAAAATAATTTGATAAACTTTTGATAGATGTTTTATTTAAGGATTTTTTAAGATCTAAATATTCAATATATTCAGACTTATAATCTTTTACATGTTTTAATGTTATTTTAAGATCTCCTAGATCTAATCCTTCTTTACCATTAACAGTATTAGGAAAATAACCTCGATATAAGTTTTTATTTTTATTATTCCATTTTTTTGGAGCCAATTTATTTTTATTTTTTTGTGAAGAATTAAAAAATCTATTTCCAATTTTGCAGATATTATTTATCTTTTTAATATTTATTCCATGGCCAGTAACTTGAAAAAAACCCACCTCAACACAAGCCTTTTCAATTTTCTTAATTATTTTTAATGCATTTTGAGTTTTAAATTCCTCTTTGATTAGTGAGGATATGTTAATGGTTGGTATATAGTTTTTGGTCATCTTCTAACTGGTGTCTCAGTAGCAATATATTGTTCTCTTACTTTTTCTCTTGAATAAATATATATTCCAGCTGATATTATACAAGCAACACCTATAAAAGTTCTAATAGAAGGAATTTCATTAAATAAAAAGTATCCAGGTATCATGGACATTACAATCAAAGAATACTCAAATAACGAGACTACTGATGGAGAAGCAATAATATAAGCAGAAAAAATACAAACAAAAGCAATGGATGCAGCAACACCAAAGAATAATATAAATTTCCACGTATATTCTATGTTTGAAAACCATTCTCTGAAAATAAATTGAGTAGTAGAGTCATAATTGGCATTATTAAGTTGACCATTACCCATATAAATATAAATCAACCCACATAGAGCTATAGCAATTACATAAAAATAAAATAATTGAGTGTTCACATCATCTTTATCTGATGTGTATTTTGTTATAGTCATAGATGCTGCATAAAAAAAAGCACACCCCACAGGAAGCAAACTTCTATACTCAAATTCTGAAAAATTTGGATTTAGAACAATAAATACTCCTAAAAATCCAAAAGCAATTGCTGACCATCTTCTAATCCCAATATGTTCTTTTAAAAAAAACTTTGCAAAAATTGATACAAAAAAAGGGCAAGAAAAAAAAAGTGCGTTAGCTGTTGCTAAAGGCATATAGGTTAAGGAAATAAAAAAAGCAGAAAAAGCTAAAAAATGTAAAATGACTCTTACAAAAGTAAGAACAGGGTAATATGTTTTTAAATCAACTTTTTGTTTTTTAAATTTGATATAAATAAAAAGCAGAACTGCAGCAACAAAGTATCTTCCAAAGAAAATTTCATAAAGAGCAGATTTTTCAAAAATAAATTTTATTAAAGAATCTTGCATTGCAAACAATGTCATTGCAATAACTATTAGAACGATACCTTTCGAATTATTATCTTGAGCTCTCATCTATTTGGAGTATCTGTTACAATCATTTGATCTTTTATTTTTTCTCTTAAATATATGTATATTCCAGCTCCTATGATAATTGAAACACCGATAAAAGTTCTCAAAGTTGGCACATTATCAAACAATATATAGCCAATCATTATTGACCAAATTATCAAGGAATATTCGTATAAAGAAACTACTGATGGAGAGGCAATACTATATGCATTAAATACACAAAAAAATGCTAAAGCTCCAATAAATCCCATTAATATTATAATTGGCCAAGCATAAGTTGGATTTGTAAACCACTCTCTAAAAATAAACTGAAATGTAGGATCGCTAAAATTATTAAACTGACCTTTACCTGTAAAAATAAAAAATAAAATACTTATAATAGTTGCACCAATATACAAATGGGTCATCTGTGTACATGAATTATCTTTGTCAGAAGTATATTTTGTAATTGTCATTGATATCGAATAGCATAAAGCGCACGCAATTGGTGCTAGTTTCTTATACTCAAAATTGCTAAAGTCAGGATTTAAAACAATAAATACTCCAATAAACCCTGTTAAGATTGCAAGCCATCTTCTAATACCAACTTTTTCATTTAAAAATAGCACTGCTAAGATGGATACAAAAAATGGACTAGAAAAAAATAAAGCATTTGCCATTGCTAGCGACATATATGTTAACGATATATAAAAAAAACTAAACCCAAAGAAAAAACATATAATTCTCAACGTGGTTAAAAATGGGTAGTGGGTTTTTAAAATAATTTTTTGTTTTGCAAATTTCATATAACAAAATAAAAAAAATGCAGCTGATAGGGTTCTTCCTAAATATAATTCATACAAGGCAGAGTCTTCGTATATAAATTTGATTAATGCATCCTGAATTGAAAATACAACCATTCCAACAAGAATAAAAAGAATACCCTTGGTGTTATTTTGTGCCGTTGTCATGAATTCATGATAAAGTCAGATGCTCTTTCTCCAATCATTAGAGTAGGTGCATTTAAATTACCACTTGTTATTTCAGGCATTACAGACGCATCAGCAACTCTTATATTTTGTAATCCATGTATTTTAAGTTTTTCATCAACTACAGCCATATCATCAACACCCATTTTTAAAGTACAAGAGGGGTGATAAGCAGTTTCTGCTTTTGATCTAATATATTCTTCAATTTGTTCTTCTGTTTGAGCATTTTCACCTGGACCAACCTCTTCTCCAGCATAAGGTTTCATAGAGTTTTGACTAAGTATTTTTCTTGCAACATGAATGCATTTAATTGTCTCCTTAAGATCATAATCATCTTCAAGGTAATTAAATTGAATTTTTGGATAATCATAAGGATTTGAACTGTTTAATGTAATGTGTCCTCTGCTTTTTGGTTGGTTCAAACTTGCGTGTAATTGAAATCCATGTCTATCGGGATCCACCGTACCATGATCTATTACAAATGCAGGAAAGAAGTGGAACTGAATATTTGGGTACTCTTTATCTGCTGATGATTTGCAAAATCCTCCAGCTTCTAAAAATGATGTAGAGCAGGGACCACTTTTATTTAGGAACCACTGAATTCCAATTCTGACCATATTCAATTTGTTGACATATGAATATAAAGTATCTGGGGTTTTACATTCTTGCTGAACATAGGTTTCTAAATGATCTTGTAGATTTTTACCAACCCCTTTAAGGTCATGAATTACTTCAATTCCTTTATCCTTTAAGTGATCTGCTGGTCCAACACCAGAAAGCATAAGTAATTGGGGAGAATTTATTGATCCACCACTAAGTATTATTTCTTTATTTGCATATATTCTTTCAACTTTATTTCTAATTTTAACTTCAATCCCTACTGCTTTTTTTCCATCAAAAATAATTTTCTCAACAAATGCTTCAGTAAATACTTTTAAATTATTTCTTTTTCTGACAGGATTTAAATAATATTTGGAAGCACTTGCTCTTTCACCTTTATGAATGGTAACATCATACATTCCAAAACCTTCTTGATCTTCTCCATTCATATCATTATTAATTTTATGACCTGCTTCTTTAGCTGAGTTTAAAAAAGCACTAAATAATGGGTTTTTATTTTTAGATTGATTAATTGGAAGTATACCATTTCCACCTCTATACTCGTTTTCTCCTTCAGACCAAGTTTCAATTTTTTTAAAGAAAGGTAAAACTTTTTCATATGACCAATCTCTAAGACCAAATGAAGCCCATCTTTCATAATCATTTTTATTTCCTCTTACATAAACCATTCCATTGTGTGCAGAGCAACCACCAATCATTTTTCCTCTTGGACAAAAAAGTTTTCTATTGTTTAAGTGAGGCTCAGGTTCTGAGTAATATTTATAATTATATTTTGGATCGTGCATTGTGTACAAAATTGCAAGTGGCATGTTTACTTTCCAGATATCACTATTTTTACCTGCTTCAAAAATTGCAACGTTATTTTGCGAATTCTCTGACAGCCTATTAGCCAAAACACATCCTGCTGTACCTGCACCAATAACTAAATAATCAAATTTCATAATTTTTAAGAATTTATATTAATTTATTAAGAATTTAAATCTTACTTATTGAGGATGATCACCCTCAATTGCAATTCGATCCATTATTCTCTCGTATCCAAGACCTCTTCCAGGAAAAAAATCTGCTATCGCATAATGAATTACACTTCTATTATCCCAAATAGCAACAGTGTCTTCAGTCCAACTAAATCTACAAGTTAAATCTAATCTCGCTTGATGTTCAAATATTTCCTTTAAAATTTGATCACTTTCTTCTTTTTCTAAACCTAAAATTTGTTTTGTATAAGTCCAGTTTACATATAAAATTTTCTTACCTGTTTCAGGATGTGTTCTTACTATTGGATGCTCATTAGAATAAGAGTCATAATTTCTTTTTTCATTTCCTTCCATGTATTTATAGTTATCAATAAAAAATTCTGCCCCAAGTGAACTATGGACTGCTTTCTTATTAACTATTTTGCTCTGGAGTTTAGGATCTAATGTTTCCCAAGCTAATTCCATATTTGAAAAACAAGTATCTCCACCTACGGGTGGAATTTTGACAGACTTTAATATTACTGCTTTAGTTGGTTTAGAATTATAACTTACGTCGCTATGCCAGTTTTCACCCCATTGGTTTTTTTCTTCCTTACCTTTGATAATTCTTACAATTTCAGGATGATCTTTTAATCCTTTAACATACGCGTGAGTTTCTAATGGACCAAATTTTGCCGCAAGAGCTATTTGCTGTTCATTTGTAATAGGCTGATCTCTAAAAAATATTACTTTATGTTCTAATAATAAATCATTTATTTTCTTAAAATTTTGATCAGAAGTATCAGTTAAATCAATTCCACTAATTTCTGCACCTAAAGCACCTGATAATAATTTTACATTCATTTAAAATAATTTATCGCTAGAATTTTAATTTGTCAAAATGTATAAGAAAAAATGACTCTGACTCAGGCCTATATATTATTAGCAGTAGCAATTGCAGGAGAAATTATTTCTACAGGAACCCTAAAAGCTACAGATGGTTTTACTAAATGGGTTCCTTCTTTAATCTGTATTTTAGCTATTGCCATTTGTATGTATACGATGTCTCATGCAATGAAAATTCTACCGATTGGAATAACTTACGCTACATGGTCTGGTGTTGGTATAATTGCCTTGTCTTTAATAGGAATTTTTAAATATAAGCAAATTCCGAATCTTGCAACTACAATAGGCTTAGTACTAATTGTTATTGGAGTTGTTATAGTCAATACTATGAATGATGCTTAATTGTTTATTTTTTTAATTTTGAAGAAAATTTCAAATTATCAGTTTTAAAAGTAATATTATTTTTAGAAATGAATTCTTTCATTAGATCTACTTTTTCTTTTTCAAATTCAATAACTTTTCTTTTATTTAGATCAACATAAAGCGATAAAGTTTCTAGAGTTGCAGCTAAGTACTTTTTTTCTGAATGTATCATTTCTAACTTATATTGAATTCTTTTTTTATCATGATCACAATAAATTAGGTTAATATCTACTTCGTCATTTTCTTTAACCTCTTGATCATAGCTAATATGTGACTCCACAACCATAGTGCTTTTTTTTGAAGTTTTTGCGGAATGTTCGCCCATATTAAAACTAGTTAACAAAACCTCAGATCCAAATTGATCAAATATGAGAACATAATATGCAACATTCATATGTCCATTGTAATCAGTCCAATCTTTAATTATTTTTTGTTTTGTAAGAAATATACTCATATTAATTTACATAATCGGGCTCTTCTTTATCTAAGATACATCTAATTTCTGATAAAAATTGTTTTGCTGTATCAACAGGATAATTTGCAGCCTCCTCTGAAGTTTTTTCAGCAATTTCATGACTTATAATGTTTAAATCTTTATTAGTTGATAAAGCTGTAATGTAAGTTTCGGCAGCTTTTTCAAAATAATATAATGAATTAAAACCTTCAGCAACTGTCTCTCCAGTTGTTATAATTCCATGATTAGCTAAAATCATATGTTGCTTATTACCTAAAGCATTTGCCATTTTGATTGACTCCTCTTGAAATCCTAATCCTCCAAAATCATTATAGACAGCAATCTTATTATAAAAAGTCATAGTATTTTGATCTATAGGTTTTAACGTTGGGTCTTTTAGTGTTGATAGGACAGTTGCATATTTTGAATGAACATGAAAAATACATTTAGCATGTGGAGCTTTTTCATGAATTGTTCCATGTATATTTAATGCCGTAGAGTCTACTATTTCTGGTTTATTTCTAAATTCATTAATATTTTCTTTTGTTATTAAAATTAAATCACTTGCTTTTATTCGGCTGAAATGAATGCCTGCTTTATTTACATAAAAATCTGAGGAACCTGGAACGCAAGCACTAAAGTGATTTGCAACTGCTTCATGCATATTTAATCTTGCAGTCCATCTAAATGTTGCAGCTAAATCTTTTTGTAATTCAGTTATTTCCATTTTTACTATTTTAAACTATAAGTGAATTATAAATTATGAACAATAAAGTTTTTGTATCTTGTGCAGTAACAGGTTCTGGCGACACAGCAAGTAAACACCCAGATTTACCAAAAACTCCTGAACAAATCGCAACCGCCTCTATTGAAGCTGCTAAAGCTGGTGCTGCAATTGCTCATATTCATGTAAGAGAAGACGATGGAACTCCTAGCAGAAGGTTGGAATTATATAAAGAAGTAGTAGATAGAGTAAGATCTAGTGGCACTGATGTAATTTTAAATTTAACTACAGGTATGGGTGGAGATCTTGATATAGGACAAGGAGATAATCCTTTAGATTTTGGTCCTATGACAGACATGGCAAATGTACTAGAAAGAATTGCAAATGCTGAACAGTTTTTGCCTGAAATTTGTACATTAGATGCTGGAACTTTAAATTTTGGCGATAGTTCAGTTATAACAGTTAATACTCCTAATGATTTAAGAAAAGCTGCAAAAAAATTAAAAGAAATAGGCGTTAAACCTGAAATAGAAGCATTTGACTTAGGTAATATGTGGTTTGGTGCTCAATTATATAAAGAAGGTTTATTAAGTGATCCACCATTGTTTCAAATGTGTTTAGGTATTCCTTGGGGAGCGCCAGCAACAACACTAGCAATGCAAGCAATGAAAGATATAATGCCAAAAGAAGGTGTTTGGTCTGGTTTTGCAATTTCAAAAAATGAAATGCCTTTTGTTGCTCAAACTATTTTGATGGGTGGAAATCCAAGAGTAGGTCTAGAAGATAACTTATATTTATCAAAAGGAAAACTAGCCACAAATGCTCAGTTAGTTGAAAAAGCAATAAGAATTGCAGATGAAATAGGTTATTCACCAATGACGCCAGCTGAAACAAGAGAAAAACTTAAACTTATCAAACATAAGTAAATTAAAAAGATTAGTTTAATTAATTTTATAAAATTTTTTAATATCCAAGCTTTTTATCAATCTGATTTATTAACTCTTTATTTTCAATAAATAATTTTAAATTTTTAATAAATATATTTAGAGTTAATCTTACATAGTCACCATTATCATCAGATGATACATGAGGTGTTATAATTAAATTTGGTGTATGCCAAAGTCTTGAAGACTTATCTAAAGGTTCATGGGTAAAAACATCAAGTATTGCGCCTGCTAATTCATTATTATTAAGTTTATCAGCCAATACTTCATAATCCATTACTGATTGTCTTCCAACATTAACTATTCCACATGTTGGTTTAAGCATATCAAGCCTTTCTTTATTAATTATATTTTTTGTATCTGGAGTTTCAGGTACAGCTAAGTACAAAAAATCAGCATTTGGTAAAACAGTATCAATATTTTCGATTGTGATAACCTCATTACATCCCTCTACTTTTTTTCCTCTTTTATTTACACCAATCACATTTGCTCCTAATGATTTGATATGTTTTGCCATTGAAGATCCCAGAGATCCTGTTCCAACAACTATTACTGTTTTGCCTTCAATAGGATTGCTAAAAAGAGATACAAATTCTTTATTTTTTTGATTGGTAACAATTTTTGTCATATGATTTTGCAACATCAAAATAGCCATTAACCCGTATTCACCAGCTTTTTTGGCATGTACGCCACTACTATTGGTTAATACTAGACCATCAAACATCCAGTCCAAAGGAAGCAAATGCTCAACACCCGCAGAAACAACATGTATCCATTTCAAATTAGGTGAAATTTTTTTTAGATTTTGAGTAGGAAAGTTCCAAGCTAATAAAATATCAGAATAAGACATTGATTTTTCAAAATTATCTTCATCCCAATCAACAAATATTTCTACCTTGTCTTTTATTGTCGGAAGATCTTCAAGCGCATTTTCTAAGTGCTCTTTTGTAATAGTAAAATTTTTTTCACCTTCAGCATCAGTAGGGAAGGAGCCTGGTGCCCAATGATTATTCTTAATATGAATTTTTATTTTTTTATCTTCAGCCAAAATTTCCTCTTTCTTCCATTTGTTGAAGATTTTTAATAATAATACTATCTCTTTCTTTTAACGGCATTTCTTCTAAATTAAACTGCATATTCATTACCGAAGAACATATTGATTTAACGTATTCTCTATCATTATTACTTCTTTTTGGGGCTTTTAATATCGTATCTTGTCCATTAGTTCTTACAACTTCTCCTTTTGTCTTTTGAGGTTGAGGTGGTTCTAATCCTTGCTCTAAATCTTTAATTAATTTTCTTGTTCTTCTTCTATATATCATAACACCTTTATCAGTCGGCATTAGATGTTCTCCTTTATGACTACTTATTGAGCCCATTCCCTCAACAGCTTCTGCATCACCAGGACTTTGTTGTTTTTCTTCCTTAGTCCTGTTTGAAATTTCACCAGCTTCAATTCTTTCATATCCTTCTTGATTATTGTATTCTATAGGATCCCCTCTTTCACCAAAATTTGCCCAAGCTAAAGCAACACAATGATGATCATCAACAGGCACAACCCACCTTGTAAAAGAACTTCTTCCAAAGTATTTACTTTTTGTTCCATCAGCTGCAAATGCTGCTCCAGCTTGAGTAAAATTAGGCAAAATTAATTCATTTACTCTTACCCAAACATTGTCATTAATTCTTCGTGTATTACATCCTAAATACTGAATTCCCCTCTCATAAAATTCTATTTCTCCAACTTCAGCAAAACCTTCAGAAAACTGAATTCCAGAACTTTGACCATGTAAAAAAGATGTATGAAGAGGATCCATGATTGCATCTAAGACTTGGATCCAATTACAATTATAATCTATACGATAAGGACTTGAAGTATTTCCTGGTATTTCAAATGAGTCGTAGTGTGGAAACTCTGGAATTTTATCCATAGGTCCAAGGTAAGAAAATACTAAACCATTAAATTCTATTACAGGGTAAGCTCCAAGTTTAAAAGTTTCTCTTAATTTTTTAGCCTGTTTTGACTCTGGGTCTTCACCAGGTGTTTCAAGTATTTCACCGTTAGGAGAAAAAAGCCATCCATGATAACAACACCTAATTCCTTCTTTTTCAGTTTTACCATAGGCCATTGAAGCTCTTCTGTGAGGACATGCTTTATGGACCAAACCAATATTACCTTTAGAAGTTTTAAATATTACTAAATCCTCTCCTAAAATACGAATTTCTTTTGGGACCTCACTTACTTCAGAAGTTAAAGCAACAGGATGCCAATAGCGTCTTAAATATTCTCCACAAGCTGTCTTGGGATCTGTTCTTGCCAAGACTTCATCTATTTTTGGCACTGTTGACTGTTTATAACCCCTAAAATCTTCTTCTATAAATTTGTTATTTTCCATCTAATTGCACTAATCAAATATTTTATTGTAAATCTTAATATTCTAAAATAGGGTTTTCAATATAATTAATAATTTTCTACTGGCATATGTCTAAAGAAAAAAGTTTAGTAAAAATAAAGAAATCAAAAAACGCCAATACTATATTTGGTCTCCCAGCTAAATCTTATATTGATGAAAATTTTTGGAAAAAAGAATGTGAAACAGTTTTATCTAATGATTGGTTATTTGTAGGTTTTGCTCATGAACTTAAAAATACTGGTGACGTAATTCCATTATTTATAGCAAATAAACCAATACTCCTTGTACGAAATAATAATAACGAAATAAAAGCTTTTCATAATGTCTGTAGTCACAGATGTCTTAAACTTGTAGATGAAAAAAAGAATGTAGGAAAAATGTTACGTTGTCCTTATCATGCATGGAGCTATGATTTAGACGGAAACTTAAAAGCAGCACCTCATGTTGGTGGCACAGATCAACACAAGCCAAAAGGATTTAATTTTTTTGATCATGGTTTAAAACCAATAAAAATCCATATTTGGCATGATTGGATTTTTATAAATTTTAATGGGAAAGCAAAAAAATTTGAACAATATGCGAAACCACTTATTTCAAAATTTAATGATATTGATTTTACTAAACTAAGATATGCGGCAACTTTAGATTTTGGAAATATAAATACTAATTGGAAATTTTTGATTGAAAATTTTATAGAACCATATCATGTACAATTTGTTCATAAAACTACTACAAATCAGCCTTTAAAAGATCATTATACTGTTGTAGACGGAGTATGTTATGGTAGTGGGGTAGATGTAGCCGAAGAGGATACCACAAACAGCACTGCTTTATCTGTTACTTCTAAATACTTGTCTCTTTTTCCAAATTTTATAATTGGCACTTACTTTCCTAATCAAATTGGTGTTTATCTTAACGTTCCTATAAGTCCAGGTTTGACTTCTCAAAAAAGAATAATTTATACAACAGACGGTAAGGATATGAGTGAAGAGGAAATTGAAATGGTTAAAAATATATGGTGGAGTGTCCATAAAGAAGATCATGAAATGTGCGAAAGACTTCAAGAGGGAAGACATTCACCAGCATCTTACGAAGGTGGTCTTTTGTCTCCTGTGTGGGAAAAAGGTGTTCAAGCATTTCAAAAACTTATAGTTGATGCTACAATGAAATCTTCAAAATCAATAAAAAGGAAAAAAAATGTCTAAAGAAATTAATCTAGAGGGATATCGACTAGCCCATACAATGATAAGAGTTAAAGATCTAGAAGCTTCATTTGATTTTTATTGTAAAACTTTAGGTATGAAAGTTTTAAGAAAAACAGATTATCCTGAAGGAAAATTTACAAATGCTTTTATTGGATATGGACTTGAAACAGAGTCTCCTTGTTTAGAGTTAACTTGTAATTGGGATCAAAAAGAAGATTATGATAAAGGAAATGGGTGGGGACATGTATGTATCGAAACACCTGATGTATATAAAGCTTGTGAAGATCTTGAAAAACTTGGCGTGAATATAACTCGTAAACCAGGTCCTATGAAACATGGAACAAGAGTAATTGCATTTTGTGAAGATCCTGATGGATATAAAGTTGAATTAAATGAACCAATAAAAGTCTAAACTGAAAGGAAATAAGAATGTCAAAAAAGCCACAACTATATAAGTTCAAAGATATAGAAAATAGACTTCATACTTTAGAACCAGGTAAGAGTTATATTAAACCTTTTGTTACTAGCAAAGTAAGCAACACTATGTGTGGTGGGTTAAATTTCTTAAATAAAGTATCTGTGCCATGGGATTTAACTTGTGATGAAATTATTTACTGCATGGAAGGAACTTTTAGACTAACTTGCGATGGAGAGTCTTATATCTGTAGTCCAGGTGATGTTCTTTATATACCTAAGGATAACCATATAGCTTATGAATGTGATGAGAAATGTGTAATATTTTATGCAGCGTACCCTCATGATTGGAAACAACAAGCGGGTATAACATTTGTTCCTGGGATAGACCCTGAGGATATGCCACAATAATAAAATTTGAGGAGATCAACATGAGTAAAAATGAAAAAATTTATTACGAAAATTTTAAAGATGCAGTCGAACGTAATAGAAAAAAAATACCTTCAATTTATAAAAAATTAAAAAATGCTGGTGTAAAATACGTTTTATCAAGTTGGATTGATCTCCATGGTATTCCAAAGACAAAACCTGTTCCAATGTCTGATTTTGAGCCTTTGTGTTTAGGAAAGGGTCCTCAGTTTGCAGTACATTCAATTTCTTATGTCCCCGAACTTACTCCAGCAGACTCAGATCAAGTTATGCTACCAGATTTAGATGCTGTTTATATTTGTCCTTGGGATACATCAACAGCAATTATTTTTGCAGATCTTTTTTGGGAGGACAAACCCTATAATGTTTGTCCAAGACAGGCTTTAAAACGTAATATGCAAAAAGCTCAAGATGCCGGATACAGAGGTATGGCAGGGGTTGAGCCTGAGTTTATTGCAATGAAATATGATGAAAATGGTCAGCCAATAAAAGCTATTGATACTGATCCGATAAAGGGAGTTAGGCCTCGAAGACAAGCTTTTGGTTATGACGTTGAGCACTCACTAGACTCTATGCATTTTTTAAAAGAATTAATTGATATTCTTAATGGTTTAGGATGGCAACTTCATGATGTGGTTGCTGAAGGTGCTTACTCACAATTTGAATTAGATTTTCATTATACAAATCTTTTAGAAATGGCTGATAGATTAGTTTTTCTTCGTGTCCTCCTTAAAGAAGTTGCTAAAAAACATAATATGTTCATTACATTTATGCCAAAACCTACCATTGGTGACTGGAGATCAGGAGCTCATATAAATTTTTCAATGATCGGTAAAAATGGAAAAAATATTTTCGATGCAGGTAATAAGTGGTCAAAAGAGTCATTGTTTGCTGTAGGTGGATTAATGAAGCATGCTGAAGCGCTAACTTCGATTACATGCTCAACAGTAAATTCGTACAATGGATTAGTTCCTAGAGTAGGAGGATTTGAAGGAGGCACAGTTACTTGGGCGCCAACAAATATTACTTATGGTCACAACAATAGATCTGCTCAGTTTAGGTTACCCCAAAATAGATATTGTATAGAAAATAGAGCTGCAGATATGACAATGAATGTTTATTTAGCTTTTTCAATGACACTTGCAGCTGCAGTAGAGGGGATTAAGATGAAAATTCATCCAGGCAAACCTACAGATCAAGATCTTTACAATATGACAGATAAAGAATTCAAAAAACTTGGAATTAAGAGGCTGCCAAGAAATTTGCTTATGGCCTTAGAAGCTCTAAAAAATGATAAATTATCTGATGAAGTTATAGGAACGGTTATGAAGAATTCTTTATTAGCTTATAAGAATGATGAATGGGAAAGATATCATCAAGCGGTTACTGATTGGGAAGTGAAAGAATATCTCAGACTTTATTAATTCATGAAGAATTATGAGAAGTTTAAACTAGGAAATGTTAAGCTTTTATCTGGTAAAATTTTAAGTTCAGCAGAATTAGCATACAAGACCTATGGCAAATTAAATAAAAATGCCTCAAACGTAATTATTCTTCCAACTTTTTATACAGGAAGCCATATTAGAAATGAGGGATTTATAGGAAAAAATAGAGCAATTAATCCAAATAAATATTTTATTGTATCTATTAATATGTTTGGGAATGGCTTTTCATCGTCTCCAAGTAATACAATCAAAAATCAATCTGGCTCAAAATTTCCAACATTAACTTTGTGGGACAATATCTATTGTCAACATAAACTTATTACTGAGAAGTTAAAAATAAAAAAAATAGCATTAGTAACTGGTTGGTCAATGGCTGGCTGTCAATCATATCAATGGGCTGCACAGTATCCAAATATGGTAAAAGCAATTCTTCCATTTTGCGCATCATCTAAAACATCAATTCATAATCATGTGTTTTTAGAGGGAGTAAAAGCTGCACTTACAGCTGATAAAAATTGGAACAAAGGTAACTATAAAAGACAACCTGTTGTGGGCCTAAGAGCTTTTGGTCGAGTTTATGCAGGATGGGCTTTCTCTCAAAATTTTTATAGAGAAAAATTATTTAAAAAATTTGGATATAAAAATTCAGAAGAATTATTAAATGATTGGGCAGAAGACCATGCAAAAAATTGGGATGCAAATAATTTATTATCAAAATTAAAAACTTGGCAATTGAACGATATAAGTAAAGGACCAATTTATAAGAATAATTATATTAAGGCACTTAAATCTATAAAAGCAAAAACAATTTTAATGCCATGCAATCAAGATCTATACTTTAGAACTAAAGATAATGAATATGAGAAAAGATATATTCCACGTTCATTATTAAGACCAATTAATTCATCCTTCGGCCATTGTGCTGCAAATCCTGGTAATGATAAAAAATTTGAAAAAGAATTAGATAAGAATATTAAAGAGCTATTAAATTAAAAATGAATAAAATAAAAAAAATAGCAATTATAGGAACTGGTGTTATTGGTGCCGGGTGGATAATTCGTTGTCTGGCGCACGATAAGATTGTTTACGCTTTTGATAAAGATTTAAAACTTAAAAAAAATTTAGTATCTGAAATTAAGAGAACATGGCCTTATGTTAAAAAGCTTTTTAATAAAAAAACACTTAAATTAAAAAATTTTAAATATTTTACATCTCTTGAAGAAGCGGTGAAAGATGCAGATTTTATTCAAGAATGTGCTAGCGAAAATTACGCTCTAAAAACTAAATTAATGGCAAGAATAGGTAAGTATGCAAAACCTAAAGCGATTATTTCATCTAGCTCATCGGGATTATTGCCTACTAAAATCTATTCTAAATGTAAAAATCCTCAACGAACAATTATTGGACATCCATTTAACCCAGTTTATTTATTACCTGCAGTTGAAATTGTGCCTGGTAAAAAAACTTCAAAAAAATATTTAGACAATGCTAAAAAATTTTACAAATCAATTTCAATGAATCCAATAATGGTTAAGCATGAATTGCCTGGCTATTTATCAGATAGATTACAAGAGGCTTTGTGGAGAGAAGGACTTCACATAATTAATGAAGGACACGCAACTACTGAAGATTTAGATAGAGCAATTGAAGATGGACCAGGATTGAGATGGTCATTAATGGGGACTTTCCTAACTTTTCATTTAGCAGGAGGAAAGGCTGGTATGAGACATATGTTAGAACAATTTGGTCCAGCTTTAAAATTACCTTGGACAAAATTGAAAGCTCCAAAATTGTCAAATAAATTAATAAATAGATTAGTTGCAGGCACTAAAAAACAATCTAAAGGAAAATCAGTTACAAACATTGCAAATATAAGAGATGAGTATCTTGTTGAACTTCAAAAGCTTAGAAAAAAATACGAAAAAAAATTAAGATGATTTAATCATTTCTTTCTGTATGACCATCAACAGATATCACTTGTCCAGAAACTTTACTTGAGTCATCAGAGATTAAAAAAGAACACATTTTTCCAATATCTTCCTCAAGGATCCATTGTTTCATGGAGCTCATAGAAATAAAATCTTTTTCAATAGCTCTTGTTGATACTTTAGTGAATTTTGCTTTATCTCTTATTACTCTTTTCATTCTATCACCTTTAATTGTGCCAGGGCATACAGCATTAACTCTAATATTAAATTTACCAAGTTCCATCGCTAATGTTTTCGTAACACCAATAATTGCCCATTTACTTGCTGCATAAGGAGAACGTAATGGAAAACCAAGTATCCCGGCAGTTGATGATATGTTTATTATTGAACCGTTTTTTGATTTTTTAAGTAAAGGAATTGATTTTTTTGTAAAATAAAAATGACTATTTACATCTACATGCAATGTATTCTCCCAATCTTTTGACTTTAATTTTTCAAGAGATCCGGTAGGACCAGCTATTCCAACATTATTAATTAAAGCATCAATTTTTTTTGTTTTCTTTTTTACTTTTTGAAAAAAACTGGAAACTTGATTTTCATCTGAAGCATCACAATAATAAGTAAATAATCTTTTATTTTTAAAAGGATTTTTATTTAATTTATTAAGAGACTTTATATCAATATCACAGAGGTAAACATACGCACCTCTAGCAAGACAAATTTTTGCAGTAGCTAAACCTATACCAGATGCACCAGCTGAAATAATTATTTTTTTATTTTTTAAAACAGACATTTACTGAATTATAATATTTTTTTTAAAATTTTATGATTTCACTAAAGAAGATTGAAGTTCTTTATTTGTAATATATCCTTTGATATCTCCAGAAGAATCAACAACATCAACAATCACATCTTTTAAAACAATTTTTGGTAAAAATTCCTCTAAAAATTCATCCTCATGAACTTTTAATCTATTTTCTCCAGATGGTTGTCCTTCTTTAGCATCAGTCATAATTACCTTTGCTCTTAAAACTTTTGCTCTATTTACATCTTTAACAAATGCCGCAACATAATCATCCGCTGGATTCATAACAATATCAACAGGAGTTCCAACTTGAACTAATTTACCTGCATTTAGGATTGCAATATGATTTCCAAGTCTTAATGACTCATCTAAATCATGAGTTATAAAAACAATTGTTTTTTTTAATTCTGACTGAAGAGAGATCAGTTGTTTTTGCATATCACTTCTTATTAAAGGGTCTAAAGCACTAAATGCCTCGTCCATTAACATGATATCAGAGTCTGTTGCTAAAGCTCTTGCAAGACCAACTCTTTGTTGCATACCCCCAGATAATTGATTTGGATATTGATTTTCAAAACCACTAAGTCCAACAGCCTCAATTTTTTCCATAGCTATTTTGTCTCTTTCCTCTTGAGATATATCTCTCATCTCTAGTCCATAAGCTACATTTTGAATTACAGTTTTATGTGGAAAAAGACCAAACCTTTGAAACACCATACTCATTTTATGTCTTCTAAACTCAATTAATTCTTGTTTATTTAGAGACATAACATTTGTGCCCTCAACCAAGATTTCGCCTGAAGTGGGCTCTATCAATCTGTTTAAATGTCTTATTAATGTAGATTTTCCTGATCCAGAAAGGCCCATACAAACAAAAGTCTCTCCCTCTTCAATTTTTAAAGAAACATTGTCTAGTCCAACAGTATGGCCAGTTTTTTCTAAAACTTCCTCTTTGGTAGCCCCGTCTTTAACCATTTGCATTACTGTTTGTGGTTTATTACCAAAGATTTTATAGATATTATTGATTTCTATTTTAGACATTTTGCAATGATCTTGTAGCAAAACTATTTCATAGATTAAAGGAAAGAAATTAATTATTACAACCATTAATTGCATTGACAAATTTTAATGAGTAAATAATCATTAGTTAATGTTTCAAATAGATAAAATTGAAAAAGACACCTCCGATTTAAAAATCAAATGGAGTGATGGAGAGGAAAGTAAATTTAACTACATGTGGCTTAGAGATAATTGTCCCACTGCTCACGACAGAGACTCACATCATAGAATGTTTAACATCTTAAATGTTTCAGAAAATTTATCAATTAAAGATTTCAAAATAGATAACAAAGGGTCTCTTGAGGTTCAATGGAGTGAGGGAGATCATACAAGTTGCTATGATTTAAATTGGCTTCGCCAAAATTGTTATACTTTAAAAAATAAATCAAAGTACATTTCTCCTTACGATTTATGGGATCAAAGTCTTGGAAATAAATTTGACTCAATTTGCATAGAACATGATGAAATTTTAGAGTCAAATGAAGGTCTGATAAAATGGTTAGAGCTTTTACACCATCAGGGTATTGCAATAGTTAAGAATGCTCCAGTAGAAAAAAAATCTGCTTTTCCTCTACTTAATAGAATAAGCCATATAAGAGAGACTTTTTTTAAAACACCGTTTGAAGTTATAAATATTCCTAAACCAAATAATTCAGCTTATACAGCACACGCATTAAGAAATCACATGGATTTACCATGGTTTGAGCTTCCACCAGGATATCAATTTCTTCACTGTTTAATTAATTCAGCTCAGGGTGGCGATTCATCTGCTGTAGATGGATTTGCAGTTGCAGAATATCTCAAGAACAATGAAAAAGAAATTTTTGAAACATTAGTTAAGGTACCATTAAAATTTAGAGATATGGATTATACACAAGAGTCTCATAGAGGTTTTCATGCACCAGCAATAAGTTTGACAAAAGATGGAGATTTTCATGATATAAGATTTAGTGTAGCAACAATGGATGTGCTTGATTGTCATCCCGATCTAATGGAAAAAGTTTATAAAGCTCATCATAGATTTGGAAACTTACTGCATGATGATAGGTTTCAAATCAAATTTCGTTTAGGACCAGGAGATATATACTCATTTAATAATAGAAGAGTATTGCATGGCAGAACAGAATTTGATCCAAACTCAGGACATAGACATTTACAAGGTTATTATATGGATAGAGATGAAATAATTGGAAGATTGAACTATCTAAAAAAAATATAGTCTTATAAATTCTCAAAAATCAAATTAAAATTTTTTCTATACTTATTAAAATCATATTTAGTCTTGATCGTATAAAAGTATTTTTCAATTTTTAAATTTTGAATTTTTTTATTCTTCAGGTATGATTTATCCAGTACTAGACAGTTGATATTTTTATTGCTTGATTTGTTAATGATCTCTTTAATACTTGTTGGTGGTGCAAAAGATAATCCAACTTTAACATTTTTGTTAATCTTTAATAAATTGTAAACATTTTCATGCTTAAAAGTTATAAACACACATTTTTTATATCTTGATGTTTCTTTTAGGAGTTTTTTTATTAGTGATATTGATAAAATTGGCTTTATTTCAATAAATAAAGGGTGTTTGTTTTTTGAGCATTTCAATAAATCTTTTAATAACGGAACAGGATTATTTAGACATGTGCTTATCTCTTTTATTTTTGAATAATTGAGATTTTTTACACTTAATTTTTTTTTAAAAATTCTTTTAAGTGAAAAATCATGAAAACAAATAAATTCATTATCCTTTGATGCATGTATATCTGTTTCAATTCCATAATTTTTATTAAAACAATATTTAAAGGAATTAATATTGTTTTCTGAGAATTTTTTTTTAGCAAGACCTCTATGAATTAATAGTTGAGGCATATTCAGATTGATGCTAGTTATTTTTTAGTTATTCCTCGATGTCTTTGAATTCTGTTTCCGTATTCTTGAGTAATTCTATCAAATATAATTGCTAGAGCAACAATTGCTAGACCATTCATCAAACCTAGAGCTAAGTATTGATTAGAGATTGCCTGTAAAATTGGAACACCTAATCCTCTTACACCAATCATAGAAGCAATCACGACCATTGCTAAAGCCATCATTATCGTTTGATTTACACCAGCAAAAATTGTTGGAAGTGACAATGGTATTTGGACTGATCTTAATTTTTGCATTGGTGTTGCCCCAAATGCATCTGCAGCTTCTAAAGTTTCTTTATCTACTTCTCTTATCCCTAAGTTTGTTAGTCTTACAACAGGTGGAAGAGCATAAATACAAACTGCAATTAAGCCTGGAACCTTTCCTATACCCAATAACATTATAATAGGAATTAAGTAAACAAAACTGGGAATAGTTTGCATCATATCAAGTACTGGTAATATTGCTTTTTCAGCTCTAGATGATTTTGACATTATGACACCAATTGGTATTCCTACTACTATACATACAAGAGTTGAGACGGATATAATGGCAACTGTTGCCATACAATTTTTCCACATTCCAAAATAACCAATAACTACAAAACAAACCACTGTGCCAATTACTAATTTATAATTTCTTGAACCAACCCAAGCTAACAAACCAAAAACCCCAATAACTATTGGCCATGGTGTATTTACTAATAATTTTTCAAGAAAAATCAAAAATGATAAAAGCGGATCAAAGAAACCCTCAATTGCATCACCGTACTCTCTTGAAAAATTTTTAAAACTTAAATCGATACCTTTTTTTAGCTCTCTTAGAGCATCTCTATCCATTACTGGTATCTTATTGAAAAAATCCATATTAATAATTTTTTATACTATAAAATCGAACCCGTTTAAATAACGGGTTCGATTAATATTTATCTTAATTAAAGTGCTTTTTTTATTTTTTTAGCAGCTGAACCTGAAACCCATTTAGTCCACACATCTTCTTGTGTTTTTAGGAATTCAATTGCAGCATCTGCACCCTCAGCTTGGTTATCACCCATCCATACCAGCATACCATTCATTACTGGACCTGGATAAGTTCTATTTTCAAGATATTTCATGCCATCTTTACCAGCTGTTTTCTTAAAGTTATCAGTTGTAATTGTGAAAACTTCAGATTTTACCCATGAAGATTTTTTTGGATCAGCACATTCTTGTTCTGGTTTAACTAAACAATTATCCCAGTTATCTTTTCCAGCAAAATTACCCATGTCCACAGCTTGCATGTTATATTTACCAATTAGAGCTGTTGGTGACCAGTAGTAACCAAACCAGTTTTCACCTCTTTCAGCAGCTTTAGCAATAGAACCATCTAATCCTGCACCAGAACCTGTTTCAACAATCATCCATCCTTTAGCTTCCATATCCCATGCTCTAAAATGGTTTCTGTTACTTAACTCACAGTTCCATCCTGGAGGACAGATATGAAATCCGCCTTTAGACGGATCTTCTGGATGTGGAAATAAGTCAGGTCTTTTTAAAATTGCATCTGCAGTTGTTAATTCTGGATGCTTTTCTAAAGTAGCAGGTAGAACCCACCAACCTTCACCTAGTCCAGTAATTGGAGCTTTATTGATTGAGTGCATTTTACCTTCATCCACTGCTTTGTTTAAAGCAACAATTGCAGCATTTGCCCAAAACTCAGGAGCTACATCTGGCTCACCTTTTTCTTGCATTGATGTAAATGTAGGCATAGTTGCACCTGGAATTAGTTCAACTTCACATCCATAACCTTTTTCTAAAATTACTTTGTCAACTTCCGCCATAAAGTTTGCTGAAGCCCAGTTCATATTAGCGATTGTAATCTTTCCACATGCAGCATTAGCAACACCAGTAAATAAAGTGAAACTTAAGACAGCTAATGAAGAAAGTACTATTTTTTTAATTATTTTCATTATTTTCCTCTTAATAGTTTATAATAATTAATCACAACACATTCAGTTCAATAAATCAATATATCAATCGACACAAAACAACTTTGAATTGAGTGCAGACTGAATAATACTTATTTATAAGGAAATTATTATTCTTTTTAGTTATGAAATTAGATTTCATATCCCTTTTCCTCAGGCTCATTATCAGTTAGCTCATCAGGAAATCCTTTTGCTCTAAAATTTATATTGTTAATATCTTCCATTCTTTTAACAATCATTGAAGACCACGCTCTTGAACCATATTTTTTTTGACCGTCTTTAAATATATCAACAATTTTTGGAGAAATCTCTAATCCAGCATTTAATTTTTTTGCTAAATCATCAAATAAACCAGTATCCTTTAAAACTAAGTCCATAGTAAAATTAATATTATAAGATCCATTTAAAATAACCTGACTTTCAGTTTCATGTACAAAAGAATTCCCTGAGGAAACTGCAATCCCTTTATAAGCTTTAGCAAGATCTAAATTTGATTTTTTAGCAACAGTCCAGGCTTCACCTAATGCAACAAGATGAACTGAGGCTAAGTAATTTGTTATAACTTTAAGAACTGTTGCACTTCCTAATTCACCAGTATGCAATACTTTTCTACCCATCACGGTTAATGCAGATAAAATTCTTTCGAAAGCCTCTCTACTTCCTCCAACAAAGATAGCAATATTTCCAGTAGCAGCCCTATGACAACCACCACTAACTGGACCATCTAAAGGTATACCATTTTTTTCTATAACCTTTTTGCCAATTCTTTTAATTTCAGCTTCATCAGTTGTGCTCATTTCAAGCCATATTTTATTTTGAGTTATACCTTCTAGTACTCCATTTTCACCTTCCATAACATCTGCACAAATTTTTGGAGATGGTAAGCATGTAATAATTAAATCTACTTGTTCCGATAATTCTTTTGCAGAACTTGCAACTTTAGCTCCTAAATTTTTAAACTCGTTTGTTAAATTCTCATCCAAGTCTCTTACAGTTAAATCAAATTTATTCCTTAATAAGCTTCCTGCAAGCTTTCCCCCAACATTTCCAAGACCTATAAATCCTATTTTCATTTTTTAACCTCATTGTTTTTATTTTTTGTAAATACAATTAAAATTACGCCAACAATAATTAGTGCCCCACCAGTAAATAATTCTTGTGTAGGTTTTTCTCCTAAAAGAAATATTGCTGCTAATAATCCTGTTGGTGGAATACCCATAGTTACAATTGGAAGAACTTTATAAAGTGGATTGTTTTTTAAAACATAATAGAAGCAACCATAGCTAATTGGTTGCATTATAAATCCAATATAAATAGCAATGACCCAATGATCAAATTTTGCATTTGATAAATAACCTATTGTATTTCCATCTAGCATTGCTGAAATAAATATTAAAATTGGTCCAGAAAATAAAGCTAACCAAGCAACTAAAGCTAGTGGGTTAATTTCTTTACTCAGTGGCTTAACAACAACTTGGCCTAACGCCCATATTGCAGATCCTAAAATTGTTAAACCGATACCAATAAACTTTCCATCTAAATTGGGTGATCCTGTTAAAACGTAAACTCCAACAAAGGCAATTCCAATCCCAACCAAAGCTCGTAGGGTAGGTTTTTCTTTAAGCATGAAATATGCAAAAATTACCCCAAAAGGAACTTCAGTTTGCACTAATAGCACTGCCGCAGAAGCATCAATTAAATTTAAACCAGAATAGGTAATGCTATATTGCAATGTATTAGCTATAAAAGATGCAATAAAAATTTTTTTTAAGTACCCTCTTGGTATTGGAAACCACCAAATTAAAATAGAAGCTGCAAACATAAATCGAATTCCCATTAACAAAATAGGAGGAAAGGATTCAAAAGCAGGTTTGGCGATAACAAAACCAAAACCTAAAAATATAGGCACCAAAGATGCAACAAAGGTGTCTTTTATATTCATATCGTTTTTTATATTAATGATTAAAGAACTTATGATATATTCACTCTTTTAAATTATGAATTCAACAAAAATAGATCCTAAATATATTTCTAAATCAAATCCTAGAGTAGGCCTAATCGCACTTGCTAGTGACTTCATGATCGAAAGAGACTTTATAAATGTTATTAAAGACCGTGATATTGACTTTTTTGTTAACCGTATTGAATGTTACAATCCACTGACTAAGGAAAACCTAATAAAAATGTCAAATAAAGTTACAGAAGTCACAAAAGACATATTACCGGACCAAGATATTGATTGCGTAGTTTATGGATGTACCTCGGGCACTATAGCTGCAGGGTATAGCTCTATTGAGCAAAAAATTAAAGTAGCTAAACCGATGGCAGATGTTACGACCCCAAGCACTGCTGCAATAAAAGCATTAAAAAAATTAAATATTAATAAGCTATGTCTTTTTACTCCTTATAGTAAAAATCTTAACGATGATGTAGTTGAATATTTTAAAAGTGAAGGATTTGAAATTACTTCAAATGCATATTTTGATATAGAAGCAGATTATGACATTGGTAAAGTTGATCAAAATTATTTGTCCGAAGTTTTATCTAAAATAGATTTAAATGGAGCAGAGGCTTTATTTGTTTCATGCACAGCCTTGCCAGTCTTACCGATAATTGATGAGTTAGAAAAAAAATTAAACACAACTGTTTTATCTAGTAACCAGGCTTTGATTTGGGATACACTTGAGAAAATAAATAAAAATAATTCAGTGGAAGGATTTGGAAAACTATTCCAAAGTAATTAATGCTTTTTAAAAAGGAAGAATACAAAGATAGATTAAAAAAGACACAAAAAATGATGCAAGAAAAAGGCATCGAATTATTGATTTCTCATGATACAAATAATTTAAATTACTTAACTGGTTATGACGCTTGGTCTTTTTATTATGCGCAATGTGCAATAGTTCATGTTAATGCAGACGAGCCTTTATGCTTTGTTAGAGCTCAAGATGCTGGTGGAGCATATATAAAATCTTATCTTAAAAATGAAAATATTATTGTTTATGATGAAAATTATATTCATACTTGGCCTAAACATCCTTATGATTACTTAGTTCAAATTATCAAAGAAAAAAAATGGGAAAAACTTTGTATCGGTGTGGAGATGGATGCACATTATTATACAGCATTTTGTCATGAAAAGATTAAACAAGGCCTACCAAATGCTAAGATAGTTGATAGTGATAGATTAGTTAACTGGGTAAGATTAGTAAAATCAGATACTGAAATTGGATTTATGAAATCAGCTGCTAAAATTTCTGAAAGAGGCATGAAAACTGCAATGGAAGTTATAAATCCAGGAGTAAGACAGTGTGATGCAGTAGGTGAAATTCAAAAAACATTATTTTATGGAACGGAGGAATTTGGAGGCGAATACTCAAGTATTGCCACGTTACTTCCAACTGGAAAAGGAACTTCTGCCTCTCATTTAACAGCATCTCAGGATAAGTTTGTAGAAGGTGAGGCTACAATTATTGAATTATCAGGAGTTTACAAAAGATATCATGCTCCAATGGCTAGAACAGTATTACTTGGAAAACCAGATCAGTTAAAAATTGATACAATGAAAAAAACTATTGAAGCCTTAGAGGCTGGTATTAGTGCTACAAAACCAGGAAATACAGCAGACGATGTTGCTCAGGCATTTTGGAAAGTCTTGGATAAGTATGGCATTGAAAAGAAGTCTAGAACTGGTTATTCAATTGGGATTGGTTATCCGCCAGATTGGGGAGAACATACTCTTAATATATACAAAGGTGACATGACTGTTTTAGAACCTAATGTTTGTTTTCATATGATTGCAGTGATGCAGTTTGGTGATTGGGGTGTGGAAGCTTCAGAAGCGGTAAGAGTTACTGAAAATGGTAGTGAATTATTTTGTAATATGAGTAAAGAATTATACATAAAATAAATTGCTTGATTATCAATCTAACTAATGTTTTAAAGTCGTATGGGTAATGATCACTTCGTACGATTTGAAAATGTAGATAAAAGTTACGATGGAAAACAACTTGTCGTAAAAGGTTTAAATCTAGATATCGAAGAAGGTGAATTTGTTACTATGCTTGGACCATCTGGCTCAGGTAAAACAACTTGTTTGATGATGTTAGCTGGATTTGAAACTCCAACTAATGGACAAATTTATTTAGACAACAAAGTTATTTCAGATATTCCACCACATAAGAGAGGAATAGGAATGGTATTTCAAAACTATGCCTTGTTTCCACATATGACAGTATATGAAAATTTAGCATTTCCTTTAAGAGTTAGAAAAATTCCAAAAGATGAAGCTGATAAAAAAGTTGATAAAGCTTTGTCAATGGTTTCTCTTCAAGGTTTTGAAGCAAGAATGCCAATGCAATTATCAGGAGGTCAACAACAAAGGGTTGCTGTAGCAAGATCGTTAGTTTTTGATCCAAAACTAGTATTAATGGATGAGCCTTTAGGAGCTTTAGATAAAAATTTAAGAGAGAGTATGCAGTATGAAATAAAGCATATACATGAAAGTATTGGTGTAACAGTTGTATATGTTACACACGATCAGACAGAAGCTTTAACAATGTCTAATAGAATTGCAGTATTTAATGATGGAAAAGTTCAACAACTTTCAAGTCCCGATGAATTATATGAAAGACCAGTCAATTCATTTGTTGCAGAATTTATTGGTGAGAACAATACTTTTGCTGGAGAAATAACTGATGTCTCAGGAGACAAGTGTAAAGTAAAATTAAATTCAGGTAATGAAATTTTAGCAAATCCAATTGTTGCAAAATCAAAAGGAGAAAAAACTACAGTATCTTTGAGACCTGAGAGGGCACTAATAGATCCAGTTACAGAAATGGATAATAATCACAAAGGTAAAATTGAGGAAGTAATTTATCATGGGGACCATACAAGATTAAGACTAGATTTATTAGGTAACAAACAATTTATCTTAAAAGTTCCAAATAGCTCAAACAGGATGGATATTAAAGAAGGTAAAGAGATAAATATTGGCTGGAACAGCGTTGACTGCAGAGCACTAGACCCAAAATAAAGACTTAAATTATTACATAATAACATCATCTCGAACAAATATTAATCAGCTGTTGACTAAGCTTTGCTATCTTGTTTTAATTTCATTTTATAAAAACTAAACGTTAACGTTAAATAGGAGAATAAATGAAAAAATTAAGTAAATTATTACTTACACTTTCTTTTGTACTTTCTGTAACAACTTCAGCATTTGCAGTTACTGTAGTGTCTTGGGGTGGAGCTTACACAGAGTCACAAAAATTAGGGTATGGTGATCCTACAGCTGCAAAGTTAGGAATACCTGTTAATTGGGTAGACTACACTGGTGGATTATCAGAGATCAAAGCTCAAAAAGAAGCTGGAGCAATTACTTGGGACATCATGGATGTATACGCAAAAGATACAATCATTGGATGTGACGAAGGAATTTTCCACGAATTTGATTTTGACAAAGATTTTTTACCTGCTCCAGATGGAACACCTGCAAGCCAAGACTTCTTTACAGGTATGCCATCTAAGTGTGCAGTTGGAAACATCTTGTATTCTTGGAACTTTGCTTACAATGATGCAAAAATCGGAGATAAAAAACCAAACTCAATCAAAGACTTTTTCAATACTAAAAAGTTTCCAGGTAAAAGAGCAATCTACAAAGGTGCAATGTCTAACTTAGAGATAGCATTGGTTGCTGATGGAGTTAAAGCTAGCGGAGCACAAGCTGGTGGTGACTTACTTTACAGAAAAATGGAAGGTGCTGGTATAGATAGAGCTTTAGCTAAAATTAAAGCACTATGTACAGATCCTAATGGTGGATGTGTATTTTGGAATGCAGGAGCTCAACCACCAGAACTATTAGCTAATGGTGAAGTAGTAATGGCTACAGGTTGGAATGGTAGATTCTTTAACGCACAAATGGAAGGAACTCCACTTGTACAAGTTTGGGACGCTCAAATTCTTGATTATGAATATTTTGCATTAGTTAAAGATGGTCCAGGCTATGCTGACGGTAGTGCTATGAAAGTACTTGCTGAAATGACTAGTACAGAAGGTTTAGCAGGAAGTGCTAAGTATATTGCTTACGCTCCTTGGAGAAAATCTTCAATTGCTATTATGGAAGCTGGAGAGCCTTGGTTTAAAGATGGTAAAACTAACATGGTACCACATATGCCAACAGCTCCATCAAACTTAAAAAGCCACATTCTTATGAACCCTGATTACTGGGCAGATAACCAGGATGAGATTAATGAGAAATGGGAAGCAATGAAAGCTGGTCTATAATTTAGTTTTATAGAATAGTTTTTTATACTATATTAAAAGGGCAGTTATTTATAACTGCCCTTTTTTATTATGAGCCGAGAACAAATTTTATCATCTGACGGAATACCTCTTGAGCAAAGCCTCAAAAAAGCTGAGAGAAAAAACAAATTAAAGGCAGTTTTACTAGTAGCCCCACTATTCTTATTCATACTCATAATTTATGTTTTTCCAATAGGGGACATGTTATTTAGAAGTGTAGATGATCGTATGATCACTAAAATGCTACCTAAAACATTCCAAGCTATGGAAAATTGGGATGGACAAGAATTACCAGATGAGCCTGTTTATAAGGCCATATATGAAGATTTAAAATATTTAAAAGAAAACAAAACTTATGGAAAAATTATTGCAAGATTAAATTACGAAAAATCAGGTTTCAGTAGTTTGATAAAAAAAACTGTTAGAAAACTTAACAAGATTGAAGAAGGTAATTATAAAGAGCAATTTATTAAAATTCATAAAAGATGGGGCCAGCCTGAATATTTAGTTGCTTTAAAAAATGCAGCTCCTAACTGGTCATATGCAAAATATCTAAAAGGTGTGGATATGAGATTTGATCAAGATAGAAGTATTGTTCAGGTTGAGGAAGACAGAAGAATTTATAAAATTTTGTGGATGAGAACAATAAACGTAGCTTTTTGGGTCACTCTTTTTTGTTTTATTCTTGCTTATCCAATTTCACATCTACTAGCTACCTTACCAATGAAATATAGTAATTTATTGATGATTTGTGTTTTACTTCCCTTTTGGACGTCATTATTAGTTAGAACTTCAAGTTGGATGGTTTTACTTCAACAACAAGGACCAATAAATGATTTGATTGTATGGATTGGTTTAGCAGCTGATGATAATAGGCCAGAATTAATGTATAATGTTATTGGAACATTTGTTGCGATGACGCAAATATTATTACCTTTTATGGTATTGCCTCTTTATAGTGTTATGAAAACTATATCTCCGAGTTTAATGAGAGCGGGTAAATCTCTAGGTGGAACACCTTTAGTTTCTTTTGTAAAAATTTATTTTCCTTTAACTATTCCAGGTATTGGTGCTGGATGTTTATTGGTGTTTATCTTAGCTATTGGTTATTATATTACTCCAGCATTAGTTGGTGGAGCAAGTGGGTCTTTGATAAGTAATACAATTGCTTATCATATGAAAAGTTCTTTAGATTGGGCTTTTGCTTCAGCCCTAGGCACTATGTTGTTAGTTGGGGTATTAGCAATTTATTGGGTTTATAACAAACTTGTAGGGATTGATAATATAAAATTAGGATAATTTATGGCATTACCAAATCACACACCTTTAAATTATAGAATTTGGCACTACACTTATTTAACATTTTGCGGTCTAGTATTCTTTTTTTTAATTGCTCCATTGTTTGTAATTTTACCACTTTCATTTAATGCTGAACAATACATTCACTTTTCGTCAAAAATGTTAGCACTTGACCCAGAAGGTTTTTCTCTAAGATGGTATGAAGATATGATTTATGGAACGAAAAACCCATGGGGATTAGCAACAAAAAATAGTTTGTTTATAGCTTTCTTTGCTACAATCGGATCAACAATTCTTGGAACAGTTGCCGCCCTAGGTTTGAGTAGTAGACATATGCCATATAAAGCTGCTTTTATGGCTTTGTTGATTTCACCAATGATTGTTCCTTTGATAATTTCAGGAACAGCAATATTTTTCTTCATGGCTAAAGTTGGTTTAGCAGCAACTCACACAGGAATTATTTTATCACATATAATATTAGGAACTCCATTTGTTGTAATTACTGTAACTGCAACATTAAGTGGCTTCGACCATAGTGTAACTAGAGCTGCTGCAAGTTTAGGAAGCAATCCAGTAAATACATTTATGAAAATAACACTGCCTTTAATTATGCCAGGAGTTATCTCTGGAGCTTTGTTTGCGTTTGTAACTTCATTTGACGAAGTTGTAGTTGTTTTATTTTTAGCTGGTTTAGAAAATACAACTATTCCAATTCAAATGTGGGTAGGATTAAGAGAGCAATTAAGCCCAACAATTATGGCAGTTGCAACCTGTTTAATTATAATGTCAACTTTAATTTTAGTTACTGCAGAACTTTTAAGAAGAAGATCTGAGAGACTAAGAGGAATTAATAGATAATTTTAATTTTTTCCAACCAATTTTTCATAACTTGAAGATAAATCTTTAATTAAATCACAAACTTCAAAACTATAATCTAAAATATTTCCTACAGGAGTTACTTCTGCTGCTGTACCAGTAATAAAACAACCTTTAAAGTTAGGTAATTCATTAGGAGATATTTTTCTCTCATGTGTTTTAATTTTCTTTGATTTTGCAAGATCGATAACTGTTTTTCTAGTAATACCATCTAAAAAAGAGTCTGGAATAGGGGTATGCAGTTCATTATTTTCATCTTTAAAAAAAATATTAGCACTTGTAGCTTCGGCAATATTTCCCTCATGGTCCAACATTAAAGAGTCTGTGTAACCTTCTTTTTCCGCTTGATGTTTTGAAAGTGTGCAAATCATATACAAACCTGCTGCTTTACTTTCCCAAGGAGATGAATTTTGAGGAGGTCTCTGCCATTTAGAAATATTTAATTTAATACCTTTTAATTTTAAATCTGCATCAAAGTAAGTTGGCCAATCCCATATTGCTATTGCAACATTGATCTTAGTATTTTGTGCCGAGACTCCCATCATTTCACTACCTCGCCAAACAAAAGGTCTAACATATCCATTTTGAATATTTTGATCAGAAACTAATTTTTTTGTAGCGTTGATAATTTCATCATATGAGTAAGGGATTTTCATATCTAAAATTTGAGCAGAATTAAAAAGTCTATCTGTATGTTCTTCTAACTTAAAAATCTTGGTATTATAAACTCGTAAACCTTCAAAAACTAAACTAGCATAATGCATTCCATGACTAATTATATGAACTCTTGCATCTTGCCATTCACATAATTCATTGTTGAACCAAATTTTTCCTGATCTTTTATCAAATGGTAATTGTTGCATGCGTAAATTAATCTATAGACTCAATTATTGTGGCAATTCCCATTCCAAGGCCTATACATTGAGAAGCCAACGCATATTTTTTATTTTCTCTTTTTAATAATTGGGCTACTTTACCTGTAATTCTAGCACCTGTTGCTCCAAGGGGATGACCTAAAGCTAATGCTCCACCATCCAAGTTTACTTTGCTTGGATCTATTTGTAGGTCTTTTATGCAAGCCAAAGATTGAGATGCAAATGCTTCATTAAGTTCTACAATATCAATATCTTTTATTGATAATTTAGCTCTTGCTAAAGCTTTTTGAGTAGCACCAATTGGACCTAAGCCCATTGTATCAGCTTTACATCCTTGAACAGATGTAGAGACAATTCTACCTAAAATTTCTAAATTATTATCTTTTGCATATTGCTCCTCACAAATCAAAGTAGCTGCTGCACCATCAGTCAGTGGCGATGAAGTTGCTGCAGTCACAGTTCCATTTTGATCGAATGCTAATTTTAAACTATCCAATTTTTCTTGATTACTATTAGGTCTTATATTGCTGTCTTGAGAACAGTCTCCAATTGAAACTATCTCATTTTTAAAATTTCCTTTGGATTGTGCTTCAAATGCTTTTTGATGACTTGAAATTGCAAATTCTTGCTGTTCCATTCTTGAGATGGAATATTGTTTTGCAACATTTTCAGCAGTAGTTCCCATTGAAAAGTAAACATTTGGGTTTTCTTTCCCGTCATAAGGATATGGCATAGAATCAAAACCAGTTGTTACTCTAGTCATGCTTTCTACACCTCCACAAATAAAAATTTTTCCAGATCCCATTGCTATTTTCCCAGCAGCAATGTGAATACCTTCCATTGAAGACCCACACCATCTATCCACTGTCATTCCTGAAGTTTTGATGTCCATATCTGTCAGAAAGGTTACTAGTTTTCCAATATTAAAACATTGTTCACCAGTCTGAAAAGCACAACCAATTACAATATCTTCAATATCAGCTTTATTAACATTAGTTTTTGAAACAAGATTATTGATAACTTCAGCTAGTAAGTTTACAGGTTTTACGTCTATTAATTCACCTTTTCTAGCCATTGTAAAAGGTGATCTTGAATAACCTGCTATTACTGCTTTAAACATAGATGGTATATATAGCTATTTAATCTGTAAATGGCAAAGATGTTATCGTCCCATTTCTTTTGTCTCCATTAAGAGTTTCAACAAATACATTTTCTCCAATTTCCCAATGGTCTTTTAAAATCATTGATAATCCAATATTTTTTTTAATTCTTGGAGAAAAAATACCAGATGTAATTTGTCCAATCTTTTTATTATCTTTTGAAAGTACTTTTAAAGGTTGACTAGTAGCTGGGCAGGGATCTCCATCAAATATAATGCCTCTCATTCTTTGATTGATACCTTCATTTTGAATTTTTGTTAAAGCTGTTTTTCCAATATATTCGTGAGAGGCATTAGTTGGACAATATTTATCTAAGTTACACTCAAATGGATTATTTTCCCCAGTAAAATCATTTCCATAAGACATAAGCCCACATTCAATTCTATCAATTAAATTTGGACAACCAGGAGAGATATTAAATTCTTTTCCAGCTTGCCAGATTGTATCCCAAAGTTTTTCACCCATTTCAATTTTGTCAAAATAATTTTCATGGACTTTAAAATAAATCTCAAAACCATCTTGTTTGCTGTAGCCAGATCTTGCAACAATTTGTTTTGTTCCCTCAAAATCTAATACTCTAAAATTAAAAAATTTAATTTTTCTTATTTCTTCACCAAATACTGATACCATTAAATCTTCTGATTTAGGTCCTTGAATCGCTAAAGGATAAACATCTGGCTCTTCAATTTTTACATCTAAGTTTAAACCTAAAGCATAACCTTTTGCCCACAACAAAATATCTGAGTCTGCTATTGATATCCAAAACATATCATCATCTAACTTAAGTAATACTGGATCATTTATCATTCCACCATTTTCATTTAACATCGGAATATAAAAACATTTTCCAGTTTCCATATTTTGTAATGAACGTGGAGTTAATTTTTGAACAAGTTCAGCAGCATCAGGCCCACTAATTTGTACTTGTCTTTGACAAGACACATCCCAAATTTGTACATCTTTACTTAAATGCCAATAATCCTCTTCAACTGAATTTTTAAACCCTTTTGGTAAAAGCATGTGATTTACAACAGTGAAATCTGAAACACCATATTCTTCAACTCGGTTTGTATACGGAGTTCTTCTTATTCTCCTCGACATATTTAATTTTATATTTTTAAACATAAAAAATTTAATTAATAATTAATTATTGAGACCACCAAATTGAATAACCATTCGGAGATATGATAATAGGTAAGTGATATTTTTTTTTTGGATCTTCCATTCTAAATTTAATAATTATTTCAGATACAATTTTTTTTTTAGAAAAATAATCAGACGTTTTACAGATCATTTCATAATCACATTTACAATCGTCTTCTGAAAGATTAAAATCTTTTAAAATTCTACCTCCACTATCAGTTTCAGTTTCAAAAAAAATTATTTTATTTCCAGATGAATTTATTTGATTAATAATAACTTTAACGCCATTAGCATGAGTCCCATCAACTGAATTAAGTAAGTGAGAGGATAATGTTGCCATAAGTTTATTCTATTGAAGCCTTATCTCTTTTATCGCTGACTGCTGCAACTATTGGGCTTATTACACCTTTAGCTTTGACGTTTATACAAGCAGTTTTTCCACTTTCCATAGCTCTTTTTAATGCTGGGGCTAATTCTTCTCTTTTTGTAACTAACTCACCATGTCCACCGAATCCCTCAAAAATTTTATGAAATGGTATGTCTCTAAAATCTGTAGCAAAGTGTTTTCCGCTATCAAACAAACGTTCTTGTTGTTGAGAAATACAATCCAAACCTCCATTATTATCTATCACAACTACTATTGGTTTATTCTCTTGAAATGCAGCTTCAATTGATAAGCCTCCAGAAAGAAAAGCTCCATCACCACTAATTAAAATTACATTTGAGTCAGGGTGTGTATTTTTTGCAGACAATGCAAAAGGTACGCCAACACCCAACATACTAAATGTTCCAGGATGTAAAATTCCACCAATTTTTTTTCCTTTTGATCCTGCAATATTAATTGCAATTTCTGACCAGAAATGAGTATTACCCCCATCTATGACTAACCAATCTTTTTCTCCAATAGCATCTTGAACATCTAAAGCTAGTTGAAGTGGATGCATTTTTCCTCCATTTGACTGCGCTTCTTTAGTTTCTTTACTTAGATCTTCTAAAGTTTTATCAACCCATTCTTGTTTTTTTAATTTATTAAGATCAAACCAATCGTTTCCTAAATTCCATTTATTATTTTTTTTAAGATTTTTTAATGTATCTAAAAATACACCTGGATCACATAATAGATTAATATCTGCTGCTCTATTAAGTTCAATTTCTTCATGAGACCCATTAACACAAACAAGTTTAGTTGATTTTGGAAAAAGAGGAGGATTTCCAAAATTCATCTGATTATCTAATCTTGCTCCAACCATTAACACTAAATCAGACTCGTGTAATGCAAACTTTGATGGAGGATACTGATGAATATCTGCTAAGCCCATATAAGCATTAGCTTCTTCTCCTAATAATTTTTGATGGTAAGGAATATTAAAAATTGGAATTGATAAATTGTTTCCAACATCTTCTAATTTTTTTTCAGACTCAGACCACCAAACTCCATGCCCACCAATTAAAACTGGTTTTTTTGCATTGCATGCAAGCTCTAATATTTCAGAAATATTTTTTGGATCAGGCCATGCTTTATCAACTGGTTTTGCTTGATGAGAAAAAGGTCTTTCCTCAAGTCCTGCATCTTCAGAAAAAGAAGAAAACATAATATCAACGGGTAAACTTAAATGAACCGCACCAGGATATCCATTTGTTGCTATTCTGTATGCTTTGTCTACAAACTCTCTGATTCTAGTACCATCTGTTATGCTTGCGCTATACTTTGTTAAGGGTGCGGCAATAGAAACATCATCTATTTCTTTAAAACCTCCTGAACCTTGTCTTTTTAAACTACTAGAACCAGTAATAAAAATTACTGGCGATCTTTCACCCCAAGCTTCCATCATAGAAGGTACGGCGTTTGCAAAACCTTCCGGTCCAACAAGACAAACAGCTGGTTTTCGAGTAATTCTAGTATGGCCATCAGCAATATGACCTGCAATTTGTTCATGAGGACAGTTTATAACCTCCATTTGACATTCCATGAATCCCTCTAAAGCTGGGTTACAAAAACCCCCAGATAACGTAAAAACATGTTGTATCCCTTTATCTTTTAAAGCTCTTGCTATTAACGAACCACCTCTAATTTTTTTTTCTGACATATTATTAGTATTTCATATTTTGAATAAATTTTTTAGCAATAATTTCTGATGACACATCGTTTATGTCAGTTAAACCAACTAGACCAAGTGCAGTGCTTAATTCATCTTTAATTATATCTAAAATTCTTCTTAATCCTTTCTCACCATCAGCACCTATCCCGTACATTAATGGTCTTCCAAGCATCACATAGTTAGCACCCAAAGCTAAAGCTCTAATGATATCGCTTCCACCTCTTATTCCACTATCGAAAAGTAAAGGAAATTCTTTACCAAGTGCGTTTCTAATTAGAGGCAAAGCTTCAATAGCAGCAGTGGCACTATCTAATTGTCTTCCACCATGATTTGATACTTGAATAGCATCAACACCTTCTGATTTAATTTTAGTAGCATCCTCTGGTGACATCACCCCTTTAATTATCAATTTACCTTTCCATGTATCCCTTACTCTTTTTAAAGTTTCCCAATCTGTTGCCCCTCTACTTTCACTTCTAACAAATTTGGTACCATTTTTTGATGTTTCGTAATTCATAGGTTTTGGAATGCCACCTAACAAAGTTGACAATGACCAAATAGGGTGGGTTGCAAAATCAAATATTTGTTTAGGTCCAATTTTAAAAGGCACTGTAAATCCATTTTTATTATCTTTAGCTCTTCTAAACTGAATTGGTACATCTACGGTTAGTATAGCTACTTTATAACCAGTCTGTTCTGCTCTTTGTAAAAGCTCCATTATAAAACTTTCTTGAAAATTATATAATTGAATCCATGAACGACCTTCTGATAGTTCATACATTTTTTCTAATGATGTTGATGATGCCATTGATACACAGGCAGGTATATTGTTTACAACACTTTCTTTAGCAAGCATTTTGTCTGCACCAGTCCAAGTTAAATTACACATACCCATTGGAGAAAAACCAAAGGGTTGATCAAACTCAATATCTAAAAATTTTGTTTTTAAGTTTCTATCTTCAACATTTCTTAAAACTTTAGGTTCAAGTCTAATCTGATCTAAAGCCGTACTATTAATTTCACAAAGTTTTTCATCTCCTGAAGCACCATCAACAAAATCGAACATTAATTTAGGCATTCTTTTTTTTGCTAAAATTCTTGCATCTTCAATACTGTGGATTTTTTTGCTTGCAGCGATACTAGTCATATTATTTTATATATTCTTTAAGATTAATTCTTTTATTTTTATCTAAAAAATAGGCGTTATGATTATCAAAAGTAGAATAAACTTCAGTTGGTTTTCCGTCAATAAAAACTACTGCCACACCATCATCAATAGCTATACCTTCAGGTAATTTGTTATTTTTGATATTAAATTCAAACTTATTTAATCTTTCAGCATTAGATGAATGAGGGGTGCAGCCTCCTTTTATTAAACCAATTCCCTTTAATGGCTCAAAACCTTGGCCCATAGAGTCTGACAATATCCAATCAAACCAGCAAACAGCACCAGCACTAACGCCAGATAAAATAATTCCCTTTTCATAAGCAATTTTAAACACTTTTTCTAAATCATTTTTTTTCCAAATTTCTAGCATAAAAAAAGTATTACCACCCCCAACGTAAACTATGTCTTTACTTAGCAGCCATTCTGAAAAATTATTTACATTAGAGGTAAGATTAAAATGAGATAAGTGTGAATTGGTATTTTCAAATCTTTTATAAAATTTATTAATCTTTTCTTTATCGTCTTTGCTAGCAGTACCTAAAAAACCAATACTATTTTTAGTTTTTCTTGAATGACTTAAAATATGAAGATCTAATTTTTCATCTGATTCAGGTGATATACCAACACCTCCAATTGCAATTATTTTTTTTTCTACACTGTTCATTTAAATAAATTTAAAAAATCAAATTAATATATAATATATAAAAAAAAAGTTTTTAATGATTGATGTTATTTCAAAAAAATTAGCACCTACAGGTGTACTGCGGATTGGTTTGAATATGAGTAATTTTTTACTTATTAATGGAAAAGATACATCTGGATTACCCGATGGAGTTTCACCTGGAATTGGAAAACGACTTGCTAAAGAATTAAACGTCAAACATGAATTAGTCCTATTTGCTAAACCAGGACTGCTAGCTGATGAAGTAAATAATAATAAATGGGACATAGGAAATATTGCATGCGAAAAAGAGAGATCTAAAACAATAGATTTCAGTAATTCTTATGTAAATATTGATGCAAATTTTATTTTTAGGAGCAAAGATAATTTTAAAACAAATGAGGATGTAAATATAGCAGGAACAAAAGTAGCAGTTTTGGAGAGAAGTGCATATGATTTATGGTTAACTGAAAACTTTAAAAATGTTGAATTAATAAGAGTTAATACAATTGAAGAATCTCATAAAATATTTAGAGAAAAAAAAGTTAATGTTCTTGCTGGTTTAAAACCAAAACTTATTGAAGAAATTGAAACTAACAATGAGTTTAAAATGACAACTATCCCATTTACATTTATAAAACAATCAATTGGTATTAAAAAAGGAAACCCTGAGATTTTAGATTTTTTAAATAACTTTATTTCTAAGCTTATAAAAGAAGGTTTTGTTGAAGATTTATTGAAAAAACATAACGTTCAAAATAAATTAAGCATTCCAAAAATTATTTAGTTTTTAATTCCTACCCAAGGTTCAGCTTTAGTAGGTATCTTTTTATTAATACCCCTTACTATTTCACCTTTTGGATCATACATGGGAAGTTTACAGAGTTCAGCTCTATGAATTTTTTCATCAGTACACTCGACATCAACTACTGTTCCAGGACCAATTTCCGATGTATCTAATAATGCTATACCAACTCCACAGACTTGATAAGGAGACCAAGTGCTCGAAGTAATATTGCCAACAAATTGATCATTTAATTTTATAGACCTTCCTTTTTTTGCAATTCCATCAACAACTCTTATTCCCCAACTACGACAAGTTTTATCTGCATTTGTTAAGGCTTTTTTGCCAATAAAATCCTCTTTATCTAAATCTACAAAACGACCTAGGCCAACAGTAAAAGGGTTAGTTTCGTTAGTAAAATCTTGTCCAGCAGACAAAAGTCCTGCTTCAATTCTTCTACCTCTAAATGATGGAGTGGCTGTAATTATCATACCCATCTTTGATCCTTCGTTAAGAATTAAATCTCCTAACTTTTCTGCATTATTTTCGGGTCGAAAATAAATTTCCCATCCTAGTTCATTTGTAAAACCAGTCCGGCTTACTATTACTTTTTCACCATCCATTGTAACTTCAGCCCAGTCAAAATAGTTCCATTCTTTAGCGACTTGTTCATCTATTAAATGATCAAGTAGTTCCATAGATTTTGGACCTTGAATTTGACTTACAAAAACATTGGGTTCATTAATATTTACATCTAAGCCCTCTGAATTTGCTTTATACCATGAAAACATATCGCCATCTGCTTGAGCAAACCAATAACAATTTTCATCAATTCTTAAAAGTAAACCATCAGTAATTATTCCACCATTATGGTAACATGCAAATTGATAAGAACATCTTCCTTTCTTAACTTTTGAAATGTCTCGAGGGAAAATTCGTTGTAATAATTTTAAAGCATCAGGACCTGAAATTTCGTAAGGGTGTTCTCCAGTGTGTCTAAGAATTATTTCTTGTTTTGTTTTCCAGTATTGTTCGTCAGGAGATGCATTTGATAATTTTTCAGTTGTTAGTCTCCCAGCATATTGAGAATACTCTGGGTCATATGGAAGCTCTTGATAAGTTAGGGGATGGATACTCATAGTTCGAGCTAGCTCAACAGTTCTATCACCTTCTTGTATTTGTGGCTTGATAGAAAACCTTAAATTTCTTAATGATTTATGCATAAATTTTCTATTAAATTAATTTAATCTTTTAATCTAGTATTATCGTCCGCGACAAAAACCTATACTAGGTTTCAATCTATAATTGAATTTTACATTAGTATTGTTCTAACTTTCCTAAGATGTTAGCTTTCCGAAAAAACAAACAGAGGAAGTTAATAATGAAAAACATTTTTAAATTGATATCAGTTTCACTGTTATCAGCATTGTTATCATTTTCATATGCTAATGCTTCAAGTGGAACTTTTAAACTTTCACATGATCTTGGATTTGGAAAAGATACAAACTTAGACGCGATTACTAAAGGTAGACTGTTTCAAGTTGTAATAATGACACAAAACCGATTAGTAAGAAAAGATCTTAAAGGAGTTACGTCTGCAGAATTAGCTACAGATTGGTCTGCTAATGCAGATGCTACTGAATGGACTTTTAAACTTAGAAAAGGGGTAAAGTTTCATGATGGATCTGATTTCGATGCAGAAGATGTAAAATACTCTTTAATGAGAGTAAAAGATCCAGAAATTGGATCACCTGCAAAAAAAAGCTTAAGTGTTGTAACAGATATTGAGGTTGTTGACTCTCATACTGTTAAAATGAAATTAAACACTTCTTTTGCTGATTTTCCACTTAACTTAACTGATTACAGGTTAAGAATGATCCCATCAGGCTCAGGGGACACTATTGGAAAAACAGGAATTGGAACTGGTCCTTTTATTGTTGAAAAATTTGATGCAGAGGGAACTACAATTTTAAAAGCTAACCCTAACTATTGGGAAGGTGCACCTGGACTTGCAGAAGTTCATGTAATAGCAATACCTGATGGTGAAGCTAGAGTTCAAGCTCTTTTGACTGGTCAAATTGATATGAATAGATATGTACAATTTAGTCAGAAAAAAATCTTTGATGGTAATTCTAAATTTAAAACTTCAGTAATACCAACTGGTAACTGGAGAGGTATGGTTATGAATACGGAACGTGCTCCATTTGATAACCCTAAAGTTAGAAAAGCTGTTAGACTAGCTGTAGACAGACAAGAGCTTGTTGATACTGTAATGGGTGGTGAAGCAGTAGTATCATGTGATACGCCTGTAGCACCAACAGATCAGTATCGTCACGACATGAGCTGTAAGCAAAACATTGCTGAGGCGAAAAAACTTCTTAAAGAAGCTGGATATCCAAACGGTATTGAAATGGTAATTCACGTTTCAACAAAAGAACCTACTTGGCCAACTATTGCAGAAGTGATTCAGCAACAAGTTGCTAAAGCAGGTATCAAAGTTGATATCAAAATGACACCATCTAAGAGTTACTGGAAAGAAACTTGGATGAAAAAAGATGTTGCAATGACACGTTGGAATGAAAGATCTGCAGATAGTGTTCTTCACGAAGTTTATCACAGCAGTGCTAAATGGAATGAATCATACTATAAAAGTTCAGACTTTGATAAAAATCTAGCAGACGCTAGAGGTGAGCTTGATTTTAAAAAAAGAAAAGCTCTTTATGAAAAAGCACAACATACTTTATGGGAACAATCTGGAACTATGATACCTTATCATGTATCTAAACTAGTTGTTACGAACTCAAGAGTTAAAAATCTTGATGAAGTTGAAGTTTTTTCAATTCAGTGGCACAAAGTAAAAGTAGATTAGTATAAAACTCACATTATACAGGCCATATTTTATGGCCTGTATAATTACTTTCATTTATAAATAATTAATTTTAAAATTTGGGTTAATAATCTTAATTATGTTTTTTTTAATTTTTAAAAGATTTGTCTTAGGCTTAATAACCTTATTTATAGTATCTCTGATAACCTTTATCGGTGTTGAAATATTACCAGGTGATGCCTGTACCTCTTATTTAGAAAGAGAAGCTTTTGGCGAAGCATTAGCTGCATGTATTAAAAGACTAGGATTAGATGTTCCAGCACATGAGAGATATATATCATGGGCATATAATGTTATTCAGGGAGATTTTGGTTATTCGTTAAGTGGCCAAATGCAAATTAATGAGGTTTTAGGACCAAGGATAAAAAATTCATTAGTTCTTGCTTCTGCAGCAATAATTATTGGTATCCCATTAGCTTTAATATTAGGAATAATCACAGCTCTTTGGAGAGATAAAATGCCAGATATTATTATTTCTACTGTTGCAATATTTTCTATGACTATTCCAGAATTTATAAGCGCTACTTTATTAATTCTAATAGTAGCAATATGGCTAGAATGGTTACCAGGAATAGTAATTGTACCAACAGATGTTACTTTTTTTGAGTTACTTCCAAATATTATTTTACCTGTAATTGCAATTGCAATGATTATGACTGCACATATGGCTCGTATGGTTCGTTCAAGTGTTATTCAAGTAATGGCAAGTGATTATATTCAAATGGCAATATTAAAAGGAGTGCCATATTGGAAAATGGTTTTTAAACATGTATTACCAAACGCATTACTGCCTGCAATTAATGTTGTTGCATTAACTATTGCTTGGTTGCTAGGTGGAGTAGTTGTCACTGAAGTGGTATTTAATTATCCAGGACTAGGAAGATTAGTAATTGAGTCAATATCCAATAGAGATTTACCAGTTGTTCAAGCTTTAGGTATTATTCTCGCATCTATTTATGTTAGTATAAATTTTATAGCTGACTTATTAACATTAATGTTAAACCCAAGATTAAAGACACTACAAACTAGAAAATAAAAAATGGAAAATTCAAAAAATACATTTCATGAAAATCCCAAAAGTTCTTTGGAAAAAGTTTTAGATATAATATCTACAATGGCTTCTAAACCATCTGGGTTTATAGGATTAGCAATTTTAATTTTTCATGTAGCTTTAGCCATAACTAGCCCATGGTTTGCACCTTATGATTATAAAGCAATCAATCCTACGTTAATGTTAAATGCGCCATCATCAGAGTTTTGGTTTGGAACTGATAGTTTGGGAAGAGATGTTTTTACAAGAACAATTTTAGGAGGAAGAACTGCTCTAACTATTACGTTCTTTGGATCAATTATTGCTTTACTATGGGGAGGTCTTTTAGGAATTTTTTGTGGCTTAGTAGGAGGAAGAATTGATGATGTAGTGATGAGGATAGTTGATGCTTTTTTATCAATACCTTGGATCTTGGCTATGCTTTTAATAGTCTCACTTCTTGGAACAACAACTCAAGTGCTAATACCTGCTCTTGGTTTTTTTTATGGTAAAGGAATTGTTCGTGTTGCAAGAGCAGCTACCCATGATGTTATAGCAAAAGATTTTATTATTTCTGCGAAAGCTAGAGGCCACAGCAATCTTTCAATTATTTGGAATGAGATATTGCCAAATGTTAGAGATGCTATTTTAGTTGAAGGAGCAATGAGATGGTCTTGGATGCTTCTTGGATTTAGCTCATTATCATTTTTAGGATTTGGAGTGAGCCCTCCAACACCAGATTGGGGATTAATGATATCTAATGCTAGAGGATTAATGTCTTTCGCATGGTGGGCAGTAATTGCTCCTATTGTTGGCTTAAGTTCATTAATTATTGGTATTAACTTAACCGCTGATGCTTTTGCTAAAGCTTTAGGAATTGATAGATCAACAAAAGCTCCTGTTTAAATTATGAATACTAATATTCAAGAAATTAAAGACTTATGTATTGGCTTTAAAAGTCAAAAGGGTGAACAAATATCAATACTTAGAAACATTACTACCAATATCAGAAAAGGTGAAACCGTTGGTATTGTAGGAGAGTCAGGATCAGGAAAAAGTACCCTTGCACTTGCGATGATGGGATATATTAAACATGGTCTTTTTACTACTGGTGGAGAATGTTTATTTAAATCTAAAGATTTACTCAGTCTAAATAACAAGGAATTAGAGGATATTAGAGGCAGAAAAATTGCAATGATACCTCAAAATGCTGGGCAGGCATTAACACCTAATCTTAAAATTGGCTATCAAATTGAGGAAGCTCTGAAACTTCACACAGATTTTAATAAAGTTGAAAGGGAAAAAAAAATTTCAGAACTTTTAAATCAAGTAAGACTTCCATCTCCAAGTATAATGGCACTTAGATACCCTCACGAACTTTCAGGAGGACAACAGCAGCGTGTTGCAGTTGCTATGGCCTTAGCTGGTAATCCAGAACTTTTGTTGTTAGATGAACCAACTACTGGATTAGATGTAACAACTCAAGCACACGTTTTAGAACTTTTAAAAGATATAGCAAAAGAAACCGGAACATCTATGGTCTATGTAAGTCATGATCTTGGAGCAATAGCCCAAGTTTGTGACAGAGTGATTGTAATGTATGCAGGTGAAATTGTACTTGAAGGACCGGTTAGAAAAATTTTAAAAGAACCTATCCATCCATACACTTATGGATTATTAAAATCAATTCCAAAACTTTCTTTATCAGGGCTTCCTGACTCAATGCCAGGTAGCCAACCACAACCAGGCAATATTGGAAGTGGGTGTAGTTTTTATGATAGATGTAATTTTTCAAGCGATGAATGTAAAGTTAAAGTGCCTGAATTAGAATATTTATCTGACATAGATACTAGTGTTAGATGTTTTAATCACTCCGAATTAATTTCAAAAACTAGTGAACAGAAAATAACAAACGACTTAAAAAATAAAATAACTATAGATGAAATTTTAGATTTAAAGGATGTTTCTATATCTTATGCAAAACAAGGTATTATCGATCAATTCTTAAATAAAGTGACTGATACTAATCCTACTGTAAAAGATATAAATATTAATATTAATAAAGGAGAAACCATAGCTTTAGTTGGAGAATCCGGCAGTGGCAAATCTACAATTTTAAAATCGATTGCTGGATTATTAAAAACTAAAGATGGGTATATAAAATTTGATAAAGAAAAATTGTTATCTGGTGATTTAAAAAAAAGAAATTCAGAAGATTTAAGATCTATTCAATTAATTTTTCAAAACCCAGATGAATCATTAAATCCAAATCATACAGTTGAGCAAATACTTTCCCAACCCTTAAAGCTATATTTTGGTTTGACAGGTAGTAAGCTTAAAACAAGTATTGCCGAATTACTTGAAAAAGTAAGACTTGGAGCTTTTTATATGAGCAGATATCCCAGACAATTATCTGGAGGAGAGAAACAAAGAATAGCTGTTGCAAGAGCATTTGCAGCAAGACCAGATATTATTTTATGTGACGAAGTAACTTCAGCTTTAGATGTTTCTGTACAAGCAGCTGTCTTAGATTTATTACAAAAATTAAAAGAAGAGTTAGGTACAACTTATGTGTTTGTCTCACATGATCTTGCGGTTGTAAAAGCTATTAGTGATAGAGTTGCTGTTTTATATCAAGGAAGATTATGTGAAATAGGTCCATCAAAAGATGTATATCAATTTCCATCACACCCTTACACAGAAGTTCTAATAGGAGCCGTTTTAGAGCCTGATCCGGATATAAGACCAAAACTAGTAGCTGAGGACATAGTTGAGGAAAAACCACCTGAAATTGGCTGTTCTTTTCAAGGACGATGCCCGAGAATTATTGGAGATAAATGCAGAAATGAAACTCCTCCATGGCAAATTGGAGATAACGGAAATGCTATTCGATGTCATATTAATATTGAAGAATTAAAAATTCAGCAAAGCTAATGTTGAGACCATTTATTTATTTCAAGTTTGATTTAATTTTAATATAAGAACAAATCATTTATGGAAATCAAAAAAGTTGTAGTTATTGGATCAGGCACAATGGGAAGTGGAATAGCAGCTCATTTGTGCAATGCAAATGTTCCTGTTACTTTATTAGATCTTACTACAGAGATAAGTGAGCAAGCAAGAGAGAGAATAAAAAAGTCAAGACCTCCTCTTTTAATTGATAAATCAAAAATTGATAACATTAATGTTGGAAACATTAATGATGATTTTAATATTGTTAGTGAAGCTGATTGGGTTGTTGAAGCAGTTGTTGAGAGAATAGATATTAAACATAATATTTATGAAAGAATTTTTAAAGAGAGAAAAGCTGGATCAATTATATCATCTAATACGTCTTCAATACCTATAAGTGTACTTTCAGAAAAACTATCAGATGAAGACAAAAAAGATTTTTGTATTACCCATTTTTTTAATCCTGTTAGATACATGGATTTACTTGAAATTGTAAAAAGTGAAAACAATGATTTAAATAAAATTGATTCATTAAAAAAATTCTGTGAAATAAGCTTAGGAAAAGGTGCAATAGTTTGTAATGATACACCAGGCTTCTTAGGAAATAGAATAGGTGTTTTTGCAATGCAAGTTGCTATGACGGAGGCATTTAAAATGAAAATGTCTATTGAAGAAGCTGATGCTGTTTTTGGAAGACCAATGGGGATACCTAAAACAGGAGTGTTTGGATTATATGACTTAATTGGAATAGATTTAATGGCAGATGTTTTAAAGAGTTTTATTAGAGAATTACCAGAGTCAGACGAATTTCAAGAAGTTGCAAGAGAAATACCACTAGTAAAAAAATTAATTGAAACTGGATATACCGGACGTAAAGGTAAGGGTGGCTTTTATAGAATGAATAAAGTTGACAATAAAAAAATTCTTGAAGCAATAAATTTAGAAACTGGAGAGTACCATCCAACCCAAAAAATTAATATAAAGTCTGACAAAGTAGATCTAAAAGCTTTAATCAATAGAGATGATAAATACGGTGAATACGCTTGGTCAGTTATCTCAAAAATTATTAATTATGCTTCTTCCTTAGTTCCTGGAATTACAGATGAATTCAATGACATTGATGAAGCAATGAGACTTGGATTTAATTGGAGCAAAGGTCCCTTTGAAATGTTAGAGGAAATTGGTGTTAGTAATTTCTTTAGTAGATATAAAAATTATGAAGGAAATAAATTTTTAGAAAATTTATCTAAAACAAAGAATGAAAAATTTCATGGAATAAGACAAAAATATACAGATATTGAAACTTTAGGAAAAGTTAAAAAAACAGCAACAAATATCGATGGCAATAGCTCAGCATCTATTTATAGGTTTAACGACTATAATATTGTTGAATTTACCACTAAAGCAAATGCCCTAGACTATGATTCAATGGATGCTTTAAAAAAAGCCACTGATAAGCCATTAATAATTATTAATGAAAGCATGCAATTTTCTGCAGGTGTTAATTTAAGCTATACAATGGAATTTGCTAACAAAGGTGATTTTAAATCTATAGAAAAATTTGTTGGATACTTTCAAGAGACATGCAAACATCTAAAATATTCTGAACATCCAGTTGTATCAGCTCCCTCAGGTTTAACTCTTGGTGGTGGATTTGAGGTTATGGTTCAAAGTAATTTCGTTGCATCTCATACAAATATTGTAGTTGGACTAGTTGAAACGATTGTTGGATTAATACCTGCAGGCGGTGGGTGTAAGGAAATGCTAGCAAGATGGCTTGAAACAGATGAAGCTAAAAATGATCCTCATTACGCACCATTAAAAGTTTTTGATATTATTGGGTATGGAAAAACAGCAACTTCTCCTGTTGAAGCTGAACCTATGAAGTATTTAAAACCAGAAGATAAAAAAATAATGAATAGAAATAGTCTTTTAGAAATATCAAAAGAAATTTTAAATGATAATAAAGATTTTAAAGCTCCCTTAGAGACTAAATTTAAACTTCCAGGCAAAGCTGTAAAAGAGGAAATGAATAAAATTTTAGAAAAACTATATAATGATAAAGTTATTCTTGATCATGGTTTATTAGTAGCTCAAGAATTAGCTCATGTTCTAAGTGGAGGAGACACTACAATAGATAAGACATTATCAGAAGATGATTTATATAAGTTGGAATTAGATGCTTTTATGAAGCTAATTGAGACCAAAGAAACTCAAGATAGAATTAAGCATACACTTGCAACAGGTAAACCACTAGTTAATTAATTTTTATTTAAACATTCTAACTGTATTTATAAAATCAGGTCTAAGGACATATTCAGATCTATGAGAGTATCTAATTTTTTCTAACACTTTAATACCAAAAATCACCTTTCCAATAGGAGTATATTCGCCCTCAAATAATGGTTCATCATCAAGAATAATAAAAAATTGACTATCTTCAGTATCATATTTTAAAGTTCTAGCTAAACCAACTGAACCTCTTTCAAAATTAAACTCAGCATCAATCTCTGATTTAATAGTTCCAAAACCTGATTTTCCAGTTCCAATTTTTCCATAGTCTAACTGATTTTTTTTACCAAACTCAAGATCCCCAGCTTGAACCAGTTTATCTTTAATTACTCTGTGAAAAGCAACATTGTCGTATGCTTTTAAATTAATTAATTTTTTAAATCTCTCAACTCCATTTGGAGATATTTCAGGATAGAGTTCAATGATAACATTTCCACATTCAGAATTAAGGACAACAATATTTTTCGGTTTTTCAAAATTAATTTCTTGTGGATTAAAATTTTTAACAAATAAACACTTATTTTTTACAACAATAGTAAAACCTAAAGCAAAAACTCCAAGTAGTATTAAAAAAATAAAAATTAATTTTTCATGTAATGAAGCTTTAACTTTTTTTATCATGCTTAAAATACAAAAGTATTATCAATTTCTTTTAATTTATCTTTAATAAATTGAATTTTTTTATTCAAAATTTTATCATCTGAAATTTCATAATTCCCAATTATTAAATGAGAATATACTTCAGCCATATCTTCAGATGGAATTGTCATTGAGTATTCTGTAAAAAAACCATTAGTGTTTGCGTAAGTATCTAATCCTAATTTTTTTGAGCAAGTAGAACAATCTGCATATTTAAAGTTAGTCCCATTAAATTTTTTCCATTCATCTTCATCAAATAAATCTTTAAAACCATCGTTTATAATATGAAATAACTCGTGATGGATTACTCTTTCAAAATATTTTTCATTAAATTTAAGATCTATAATTAATGTTTTCATTACATGATCTGGAATGCCAGCTGTATTTATTCCTGAAATAGATAGGTTTTCACACATGACAATATATTTAAGATTTATTTTTCTTAAAAATTCTTTTGAATATCGTTTTAAATTGTTAGATATTATTCGGTATTTTTCATCATAAGTTTTCTTGTCTGAGTTGCTGCAAGCTATATTTTTTTGAATACCAAGTCTAAAGGGTTTGGTTGCATAAAAATATTTAAGTTTATTTGGAGTTTTTAGTTCATAGATTTCTAAATTTGGGATTTTGATTAGATTATAAATAGAATTAGAATTTGCTGAAGTTATTAAAAAAAATGATATTAAAATTAGCTTAAAAATCCTCATAAATATAATTTAGATGATATTAGATTTAAAAAGAATGTGGTACATTTTGTTTATAAATGAAAAAAGAACGTAATAAAAATCCAGTTCAACCTGTAAGTGGAACGAAAGTTCCAAGATTTGCAGGCCCGTCAACATTTGCAAGATTACCAGAGCTAAGAGATGTTGAAAGCTGTGATGTTGCAATAGTAGGTGTGCCATTTGATGCCGGTACAAGTTACAGACCTGGTGCAAGATTTGGACCACAAAGTATCCGACAAGCTTCAAGACACCTAAGAACTAATTATCATCCAAGTTATGATGTTGAGCCTTTTAAAGTTCAACAAGTAGCAGATGCGGGTGATATTACTTGCAATCCATTTAGTATTGATGAAGCCATAAAACAAATTGAAGTTGGGGCAACAGATTTACTTAATAAAGTGGGTGGAATAATTAGCCTAGGTGGCGATCACACTATTGCAGTGCCATTATTAAGAGCAATTAATAAAAAATGTAACGGACCAGTTTCATTAGTTCATTTTGATGCACATCTAGACACTTGGGATACTTATTTTGGTGCTCCTTATACACACGGAACTCCTTTTAGAAGAGCTAGAGAAGAGGGATTATTTTTAGATGACGCTTCAATGCATGTTGGTATTAGAGGTCCACTTTATAGTAGAGATGATATTAAAAATGATGAAAGTTTTGGATTCAAGATAATTCATTGCGATGAATTTCAAACAGAGGGAACTGATAAAATTGCTGAAAGAATTAAAAAAAGAGTAGGTGATAATCCCTTATATTTATCAATTGATATTGATGTTCTTGATCCAGCTTTTGCGCCTGGAACGGGGACACCAGAAATTGCAGGTATGACAACAAGAGAAATGGTTAATGTTTTAAGAGGTCTGTCAGGATTAAATCTTGTTTCTGCTGATGTGGTCGAAGTTTCACCTGCTTACGATCATGCAGAGGTAACCTCACTTGCAGCTGCAACAATAGTTTACGAACTTACAAATTTATTTGCAAAATCATAAAGAAAGGATAGTTATAAGAAATGTTAGATAAAAAAAATTTTTATATAAATGGAGAGTGGGTTTCTCCAAAAAAACCTAATGACATTAAAGTAATTGATCCTTCAACAGAAGAAGAGTGTGCAGTGATTTCTTTAGGAGGAGCTGAAGATGTCAATGATGCAGTAAGTGCAGCAACTAAAGCTTTTGAAACTTGGGCATTTTCCTCAAAAGAAGAAAGATTAAAATATCTTGAAGCTTTATATGATCTTTATAAAAAAAGATGGGCAGATATGGCTAAAGCTATATCTTTAGAAATGGGAGCACCAATTGATTTTTCAACTCAGCTACAAGCTGGAACCGGCGCTAGTCACATCAAATCATACATTAAAGTTTTAAAAGAATACACTTTTGAAAAAATTTTAGGTGATCATGCTCCTAATAATAATATTTTACATGAGCCAAAAGGTGTTTGTGCTTTAATTACACCTTGGAATTGGCCAATGAACCAAACATGTTTAAAAGTAATCCCAGCAATTGCTGCTGGTTGTACAATGGTGCTTAAACCTTCTGAGATTGCTCCATTATCATCAATGATATTAGCTGAAATGATTGATGAAATAAAATTACCAAAAGGTGTTTTTAATTTAGTGAATGGAGATGGAGCTGTGACAGGAAATGCTTTAACAAGTCACCCAGATGTAAATATGATTTCATTTACAGGATCTACAAGAGCAGGAGCTTTAATATCACAAAATGCAGCGAATGATTTTAAAAGAGTAAGTTTAGAATTAGGAGGAAAGGGTGCCAATATAATCTTTAAAGATGCTGATGCAGAGGCAGTTGAAAGAGGTGCTTTAAGATGTTTTAGGAATACGGGACAATCATGTAACGCCCCAACGAGAATGTTAGTCGAAAAATCTATTTATGACGAGACAGTTGAAAGAGTAAAAAACTTTGCTAACTCAATGAAAGTTGATGTTGCAACTAAAGAAGGTGATCACATTGGACCGGTAGTATCGAAAACTCAATTTGATAAAATTCAATCATTAATTCAAGTTGGAATTGATGAGGGAGCAAAATTAGTTGCTGGTGGAACTGGTAAACCGGATGGTTTAGATAAAGGATATTTTGTAAAACCGACAGCTTTTGCAGATGTAAATAATCAAATGCAGATTGCAAGAACTGAAATTTTTGGACCTGTGTTGTCGATTATACCATTTGAAACTGAGGAAGAAGCAATTGCAATTGCAAATGATACTCCCTATGGACTTTTAAATTTCATCCAAACTCAAGATCAAGAAAAAGCTAATAGAGTTGCAAGAAGACTAAGATCTGGAATGGTTGATATTAATGGCGCTGGATTAGCACCAGATGCACCTTTTGGTGGATATAAACATTCAGGTATTGGTCGTGAAGCTGGTAAACTTGGTCTAGAGGAATTCCTAGAGGTAAAAGCTGTTAGTGGTTGGAACGATTAATTCGTAATAGATTTATTTTTAATTCCATCTAAGAGATGAATACATTTTTTTAGTTCATCTAAAACTATAAACTCATCAATTTTATGAGCTTGTTCAATTGAGCCAGGACCACACACAACGGTGCTAATTCCAATTTCTTGATACAAGCCTGCTTCTGTTCCAAAGGAAACAACTTGTCTTGAATTGTCACCAGTTAAGCTTGAGATAAATTCACAAGCATCTGATTTATTCTCTCTATCAAATCCAATAATTTCACCTATAATTATTTTTTTAATTGAAGCATCTGGAAAAACTTTTTTCATATCTGGAAGCAAAACTTCGTTTGCGAATTTATCTATTTCCTGATTTAAAAATACACCATCCTCTTTTACAACAGGTCTTGTTTCCCAATTAACATGACATTTATCCGCTATTACATTGTGAGCTATTCCGCCAAATACTCCACCAATTGATAGTGTAGAATGTGGTGGATCAAAAATAGAGTCTTTGGGCTCTCTCTCTTTAAGTTTTTCTCTTAATTCAATCAATTTATTTACATATCTTGATGCATATTCAACCGCACTTACACCTTTATGAGGTGCAGAACTATGTCCTGCTAAACCTTTAAAATAAGTTGTGTATTCGTAACATCCTTTATGTGCATCAATAATTTTCATATTAGTTGGTTCTCCAACGATACAAATACCATCTCTAATATTTCTTTTTTTTAATTCTTCAATTAATATAGGAGCTCCTATACATGCTGTTTCTTCATCAAATGTAAAAGAAAAATGAATATCTCTATCTAAGTTTGATTTAGAATAGATAGGTGCATAAGCTAAAGCACATGCAATAAAACCTTTCATATCACATGAACCTCTTCCATATAATTTATCCTCTCTAATTGTTGCAGTAAAAGGATCTGAACTCCAACCTTTTGAAACTGGAACAACATCAGTATGACCTGATAAAATTATTGGTTTTTTATTATTTGAATTTTTAGCTTTAAGAGTTGCAAATAGATTTACTCTTTTTTTTTCATCATCATATGTTCTAAAAGAAGTAGCTCCTAATTTTTTTAAGATATCATCACAGTAATCAATTAAAGCAGTATTATCTTCACCAGATATAGTTCTAAAACCAATTAGGTCTGTCAAAATTTTAATAGAATTATTATATAAAAGTTCTGAATTATTTTCTGTACTCATATTTTTCATCTATTATATATTAATTATATGAAAGAACAAATTACATATGATATTTTTGACAAAGTGGACATTCGTGTTGGAACAGTTATCTCTGTTAAGAAAAATGAAAAAGCTAGAAAACCATCACTAGTTGTTGAAGTTGACTTTGGTGAAGAGATTGGAATTAAACAATCATCTGCTCAAATTACTCATTATTACAATGAGGAAAATCTCAAAGGAAAACAAGTAATTGGAGTGTGTAATTTTGCTGAAAAAAATATTGCTGGGGTCGTATCTCAAGTACTAATATTAGGATCAATAGATAAAGAAGGGAAAGTAATATTAGTTCATCCATCTCAAAAGTCAGAGAATGGTTTGCCAATTGCTTAATAATGCACCCAGAAATTTTATCAATTACGTTGTTCGGAATAGTTGCTGCGTTCACGCCAGGACCAAATAATTTTGTAGCATTTTATTCTGGATTTAATTATGGAATTAAAAGAACACTTCCGCATATTGTTGGAGTTACTTTAGGATTCCCTTTTCTTTTATTATGTTTAGCTTTAGGGTTGATAAATGTATTTAAACTATATCCACTAATTCAAGAGATATTAAAATATCTTGGAACATTATTTTTAATTTATTTAGCTTATAAGATTTCATTTTCAGGATCTACAAAACAAGAAAACAAAAATAAAAATCCTGTTAAATTTATAGAAACTTTTATTTTTCAATTTTTAAACCCAAAGGGAGTGATTGCAGCAGTAATTGTTGTTTCTACATATATAAATCCAGGAGAAAACTTTGTGAATTATACGACTCAAATTCTTGTTCTTGCTTTACTTGTTTCTGTCACAAGTATTACCCTTTGGACATTTATGGGTAAATTTCTTAGGAAATTTGCGACAAATCAGAAATTTATTAATTATTTTAATTATGTTATGTCACTGCTTCTTTTGTTAAGCATAATAACTTTTTATTTATAATATGACACCGGGTAAAAAAAATTCGTATAATTCTTTAAAAAATATCTCAATCGATAATAAAGACTATAAATATTATTCTTTAAAAGAGGCAGAACAAAATGGCCTAACTGGTATTTCTAAGCTTCCTAAGTCGCTAAAAGTTTTATTAGAAAATCTTTTAAGATACGAAGATGATCTATCGGTAAACAAAAACCAAATTAATTCAATTAAAGAATGGTTAAAATCAAAAAAATCAAATACTGAAATTGCATATCGACCTGCAAGAGTTTTACTTCAAGATTATACAGGTATTCCAGCAGTTGCTGACTTAGCCGCAATGAGAGAAGCTGTAAAAGATAAAAATAAAGATCCAAATACAATCAATCCATTGTCAGCAGTTGATTTGGTCATAGATCATTCAGTACAAGTTGATAAATCAGCAAATTCAGACTCATTTGAAAAAAATGTAGATATTGAATTTGAAAGAAATGGTGAGAGATATTCATTTTTAAAATGGGGGCAGCAAGCATTTAATAACTTTAGAATAGTTCCTCCAGGAACAGGAATTTGTCACCAAGTAAATTTAGAATATCTTTCAAAAGTAGTTTGGTCTGAAGAATTTGAAGGAGAAAAATATTTATTTCCAGATACATTAGTTGGCACTGATAGTCATACAACGATGGTGAATGGATTGTCCGTATTAGGTTGGGGTGTTGGTGGAATTGAAGCAGAAGCGGGAATGTTAGGCCAACCTATATCAATGCTAATTCCAGAAGTTATTGGTTTTGAAGTAAAAAATAAAATGCCAGAAGGTACAACAGCTACAGATCTAGTTTTGACAGTTGTTAAAATGTTAAGAGACAAAGGTGTGGTTGGTAAATTTGTTGAATTTTATGGAGAAGGATTAAAAAATCTAACATTAGCTGATAGAGCTACAATTGCAAATATGGCACCTGAGTATGGAGCAACATGTGGATTTTTTCCTATAGACGACGAAACTTTAAAGTATTTAAAATTCTCAGGAAGAGATCAACATACAGTCGATATTGTTGAAAAATATGCAAAAGAACAAGGCTTGTGGGCAAGCAGTGAGATAGAATTTACAGACACCATATCTTTAGATATGTCTACAGTTGTTCCTACAATTTCAGGACCTAAAAGACCACAAGATAAAGTTTTATTAACAGAGGCGGCAACTTCATTTAAAAAAGTTTTTGAGGAAGCAACAAGTAGAAAAAATCATTCTATCTCAAAAGTTTCAGATACAGATTATGAAATTAAAGATGGTTCAATTTTAATAGCAGCGATAACTTCTTGCACCAATACTTCCAATCCTAACGTATTAATTGGTGCTGGATTGCTTGCAAAAAAAGCTGTTGAATTAGGATTAGAAGTAAAGCCATGGGTAAAGACTTCCTTAGCACCAGGCTCTCAAGTAGTTACTGATTATTTAGAAAAAGCTGGATTAAACACCTACCTTGATAAACTTGGTTTTAATTTAGTGGGTTATGGATGTACGACTTGCATTGGTAATTCAGGTCCACTACCTGAAAATATTGTTAATGCAATTCAAAAAGAGAATATATATGCAGTATCAGTTTTATCAGGAAATAGAAATTTTGAGGGAAGAATTTCTCCTCATATTAAAGCTAATTACTTAGCTTCGCCTCCATTAGTAGTTGCTTATGCTTTAGCAGGTCATATGGAATTTGATCTTTACAAAGATGCTCTAGGCAAAAATAAAGATGGAAATAATATTTATTTAAAAGATATTTGGCCAACAAATGAAGAAATTGAAGATACTTTAAAACAATCTCTAAATGCTGAAATGTTTATTCAAAGATATTCAAATGTTTCTGAAGGACCTAGTCAATGGCAAAAAATTAAAACTGAAGAAAGTAGCATTTATAATTGGGATGAAGGATCTACTTATGTAAAAAAACCACCTTTCTTTGATAAACTTTCTGATCAACCAGAGGGATTTAAACCAATAAAAGACGCAAGACCTTTGTTAATTTTAGGAGATATGGTTACTACAGACCACATATCGCCAGCAGGAAATATTCAAAAAGATAGCCCAACTGGAGAATATTTTATGGAGCACCAAATTCTACCAAAGGATTATAATTCATACGGATCAAGAAGAGGAAATCATGAAGTAATGATGAGAGGAACATTTGCAAATATTAGAATTAGAAATGAAATGGCTCCAGGAACTGAAGGTGGATTTACAAAATTATATCCTGAAGAAAAAGTGCTACCTGTATATGATGCTGTTGTGGAATATAAAAAAAGAGGAACTGATTTAGTCGTTATTGGTGGAAAAGAATATGGTACAGGATCCTCAAGGGACTGGGCCGCAAAAGGAACTAAATTATTGGGTGTTAAAGCAGTAATAGCTGAGAGCTTTGAACGAATTCATAGGTCTAATTTGATTGGAATGGGAATTTTACCATTACAATTTAAAGATAACATTAATAGAAAAAATTTAAATTTAGTTGGATCTGAATTAATTAGTGTTATTGGTTTAGAAAAAGGTGTTAATCCTTCTGATGAGGTAAGTTTAGAAATCAAATATGCATCTGGTGATATTAAAAAAATTAAAACTTTATGCAGAATTGATACTAAAAATGAATTAGAATACTATAAAAATGGAGGCATACTTCAATACGTATTAAGAAATATGATTTAATTATGGATGAAGAAATTTCAATTATAAATAGCAACACAAGAAACGAAAGAGTAAGAAATTTTTTTGTTAAAAATAAAAGTAAAATTATTTTAATTTTGCTTGCTATAATAATTGTTCTAATAGCAGCATATAGTTTTGATAAATACAAAACTAATCAAAAAATAGAAATTTCAAATAAATTTAATTCGACGACATTAATGCATTCAGATAAAAATAAAGAAAGCACGATTAAAAATTTAGTTGAGATTATAAATAAAAAAGATCCTACTTATTCTCCATTATCACTGTACTTTATTCTAGATAAAAAACTTATTTCTGATCGTGTAAAAATAAATGAGTATTTTGATCTATTAATTGAAAACACACCATTAGACAAAGAAATAAATTATTTAGTAATCTATAAAAAAGCATTATTTAATGCTGATCAAGCTCAAGAAAGTGATTTACTAAATATTTTAAATCCATTAATCAATTCTAAAAGTGTGTGGAGATCTCATGCATTGTATCTGATGGCTGAGTTTTTCTATTCAAAAGATCAAAAGCAAAAATCAAAAGAGTTTTTCAATCAAATCATCAGTTTAGAGAACCCTAATTCAGATATAAAATTACAAGCTGAAAAAAGATTGAACAGAGATTTGAGTGACTAGAGTAATTATTTTAATAATATCCTTGATTTTATTAAATCATTGTTCATTTAATGAAAATTCACGTATTTGGAAAAATAAAGAAAAAAACTTAGAGTCAGAAAAAAATATTAAAAAGGTTTTTTCAGAAGAAAAAAAGATTTCCTCAGAGTTTAACCAAGAACTAAAATTAGATTTTACGAAAATTAAAACCAACAGCAGAATTATAGATAACAAAAATAATTTTGGCGCTCAAAAATATGGTGGTTTGTTAAAAAAGATTGGCACATATAAATTTGGAAAATTTGAAGAGATTAACCAGTTAAATTTTAAACCAGTTTTTTTAGAAAATGGTCTAATATTTTTTGATAAAAAAGGTTCAATAATTAGGTACAATAATAATAAAAAAGTATTATGGAAAAAAAACCATTATTCAAAAGCAGAAAAAAAGCAAAAACCTAAATTAAACTTTGTATTAGATGCTGAAAATTTGTTAGTTACTGATAGTGTAGCAAAATATTATTCAATAAATATTAATTCAGGAGAATTAAATTGGTCTAAAAATAATACTTACCCTTTTAATTCTGATATTAAAAAATATAAAGATAATTTTTTTGTTATTGATTATAAAAATACTTTAAGATGTTATGAGATAAAAACCGGCAATGAATGTTGGAACTTAAAAACTGAAGATTCTTTTACCATTTCTAATTCAAAATTATCTCTAATTATAGTTGACGATTTAGTGGTATTTAGTAATTCAATCGGTGATATAACTGCAGCCGATATTGAAACGGGATTAATAATCTGGCAGTTACCGACACAAAGTAGCTCAATAATTAATGAAACCTATAATTTTAAAGTTTCAAAATTAGTTTCTGATGGAAATTCTATTTATTTTTCAAATAATAAAAATGAATTTTATTCAATTGATCTTAAAAATGGAATAATTAACTGGAAAAATGAAATTAGCTCTAACATTACACCTGTAATAACTGGAAATTTAATTTTTACGGTATCTGAGGATGGCTATTTATTAGCTATTGAAAAAAATAAAGGAAATATTATTCGTGTTACTGATTTATTGAAGAGCTATAAACTTAAAAAAAGAAAAGATATTCAACCAGTTGGTTTTGCAATCGATGATACGACTTTATATCTCACAAATTCTGATGGAAAAATGATTTTAGCCGATTTAAGTATTGGAAATATTAAAACAATAGAAAAGGTTTCTGGAGATTTTGTTTCAAGACCATTTATCTTTAATCAAAATTTGTTTGTAATAAGAAATGGATCAATTGTTCAGTATAATTAGCCATGATCTTAAAATTATTAGATAAGATCGGAAGAAAAAAAGTTGTTTTAGATAGAGGACCATCTCACCCCAGATTTAATGAAGCCAAACCATGGATGAATAGGTATTATGTTCTTCTAAGGCATCGTCCTAAATGGTTCCCATTTAATATTTTAATTCACGAAATGCTTGCAGATGATCATGGCGAAGGTGTTCATAATCATACTTTTCCTTATATAACTATAATATTAAGAGGCGGTTATTGGGAGACTCTAAAAACAGGAAAATATTGGAGACCACCAGGATATATTGGGTTTAGATCTGCAAATAACTTGCATAGAGTAGATCTTGAGCCTGGCACCAAACCTCTAACAATATTCATTTCAGGACCATTTGGTCTTCGAAAGGGACCAAGATCAGAATACGGTATAGATTTTAAAACTAAAAAATGAATTTAAATAAATCATTTATAAATCATTGTACGAAAAATAGTTTAGATATTAATCTTAATCAATTAGATTTAATAGAAAAACTTAACCAATTTTATAATCTTAATTTTAATAAATCTTTTTTAAAAAAGATATTTTCCAAAAGAAACTCTAAACCAGGTTTTTATCTACAAGGAGATGTTGGTGTAGGAAAAACTATGATTTTAAATTTTTTTTATAATTACTTAAATTGCTCAAAACAAAGATTACATTTCAATGAGTTTATGATCAACTTTCATGATTTCACTTTCAAAAATAAAGGAAATGATAAAGAAAATATAATTGATAAATTTGTAAATAGATTAAAAAAAAATTACGAATTGATTTACTTTGATGAATTTCAGGTAACCAATATTGTTGACGCAATGATTCTGGGTATACTTTTTAAAAAAATTTTTGATAAAAATATAAAAGTTTTGTTTTCTTCAAACATAAAGATTAATGATCTTTACAAAGATGGATTACAAAGAGATCAATTTTTACCTTTTATCAAGAATATGAAAAATAAGTGTGT